>NZ_CAKJTR010000128.1:0-5657 GCF_917627355.1 Protofrankia sp. Cj3
TACCGCCGGCCGTACCTGGACAGGACCTCGACGGCCAGAACCGGCAGGCGCGCATCCTTGTCGGGCAGTACGAGAACGTCGGGTTGAAACCTCTTCTTCAGCGACACGGGCACGTCGAACGGTGCGACCAGAGTCCGTTTCAGGCCCTGCTCGGCCGCAAGGAGAATGGAGCCGAGCCGGAGCACAACTCGTTGGTGGTCGTAGCCGGGGGCTGGGCTCACGACGACGACGCCGTCGAGGAGTTCCCAGCGCCGCCGGTCGTCGGGCGCCTGGTCGAGATGGTCGGTGGTGTAGCCGCCGGGGTCGACGGCATGGAGGTAGGCCAGACCTTCGTCGAAGTCGACCCGGCCGACCGGCAGTGGCCACTCGACGAGGCCGGTGATGTCCAGCGGCTGACTGAGCGGCCTGTCCTGCGGCTCCTGCGCCATCGGGTCACGGTTCACCGCCACAGCTGTCATGGTGCCACTCCTCCTCGGATTCGGACGGCACATTTGCTGTGAAGCATACGTCGATGAGTGACTGATTTACGACGATGAGCGAAGAATCGTCCGTTGGCTCGCAGTGACCCGGTGGCCGGGTGTTCGAATCATTGGATTCCCGGGCGTGTCGTGCCTGGTCAGCCGACGATAGGGGGGTGGGTGACGCCGGGGTTCCGCTCACGACTGCCACGGCGCAAAGCGCGCACAACGCCGTGACGGGCACAACGCCGGATGAACCGATACCGGATGAGCCGGATGAGCCGACGGCCACAGCCAGGCGCCGGTGGTGGACGCGGATAGGGCCGGTGGACGCCGTCTGTGTCGGCGGCCTCGCGGCGCAAACCATCTGGGCGTCAGTCAGCGTGCTGCTGATCCCACGGCTTATCGGCACCCACCCCGTCCTGCTCGAGCTGCTCGGCGCCACGTCTCCGGCCATGGTCGCCGCGGGCGCGTTTGCCCGCGCCGGCAAAGCCGGCCTTGCCGTGGCCCTCGCGGCGCCGACGGTCGGGTGGGTGCCGTTGGATGTGTTCGGCTGGTGGGCGGGACGCCGGTACGGGCGGCCGGCGGTCGACATCCTCACCCGCGGTCGTCCGCGCAGCCTCGACTTCGCCGACCGTGTCGACCGGATGGCGCGACGGTGGGGATTCGGCGCGCTGGTGCTCGCGCCCTGGTTGCCCGTCCCGAATCAATTGATCTATGCGGCCACCGGCTGGCACGGCATGTCGCTGGTCCGGTTCCTGATCGGCGACGCCATTGGTACGACCCTGCGCACCGGGGTGATCGTCAGCCTGGGCTACGCCGTGGGCGACCAGGCGGTCGATCTCGCCACCGCGATCTCCCATGACACCGTTCTCAGTTTTGTCACGCTGACCGCCCTGATGGTCTCCTGGGCGGTCTTCCGTAACCGCCGGAGCCTGCGCGGTCTGCTCGCCCGTGCTCGCCCCCGCCCGCGGGCGTTGCGAACGCCGCGGCGGGTCCGGGGCCAGCCGCCGACGCCGGACCCGTCGGACCCGCCGGAGCCGTCGGAGCCGTCGGACCCGTCGGGCGGTCCCACGCCGGACCCGGCAGACCCATCGGGCGGGTCCTGACCGGCAGAGCATGGGCCAGCGCCGGGCGGGGCCACACCCGGCGGGGGGTCAGCGCCAAGCGGTCTCCGAGACAGGGGAGCGGCCGATGAGCGGGCGCCACCACGACTCGTTGTCGCGGTACCAGGCGACGGTCTCCTTCATCCCGTCGGCGAAGCCGATCTCGGGTGCCCAGCCGAGCTCGGCCCGCAGCTTGGACGAGTCGAGCAGGTAGCGCCGGTCGTGCGACGGCCGGTCCGGCACGATCGTCTTCAGTGACGCGGGCAGGCCCAGCTCACCGAGGACGGTGTCGGCGATGGTCTCGATGTCGGCCTCGACGCCGCTGCCGACGTGGTAGGTCTCGCCGACCCGGCCCCGCTCGAGCACCGCGTCGATCGCCCGGCAGTGGTCGGCGACGTGCAGCCACTCCCGGCGGTTGCGTACCGAGGCGTACAGCGGCAGGTTCTCACCCTGCAACGCCCGGGTGACGAACAGCGGGATGACCTTCTCCGGGAACTGGTACGGCCCGTAGTTGTTCGAGCAGTTCGTGATGGTCACCGGCAGGTCGTAGGTCAGGCCGTAGGCGCGCACCGCGTGGTCGCCGCCGGCCTTCGCCGCGTTGTACGGCGTGCGGGGCAGGTAGGGGGAGTCCTCGGTGAAGGCGCCCGGGTCGTCGAGATCCATGTCGCCGTAGACCTCGCACGTCGAGATCTGGTGGAAGCGCGCCACACCGACCGTACGGGCGGCCTCCAGCAACGTCTGGGTGCCGATGACGTTGGTGGAGAAGAAGTCCCCCGGGCGGATGATCGCCAGGCTGTTGTGCGACTCGGCGGCGAAGTTGACCACGACGTCGACGTGGTGCTCCCGCAGCAGCGACTCGATCAGCTCGCGGTCGCGGATGTCGCCGTGCACGAAGGTGATCGCGTCCAGCACGTCGGTGAGGTTTTCCCGGCAGCCCGCGTAGGTCAGCGCGTCCAGGGCGACCAGCTGGTCGCCAGCGTGGTGCTCGCGCCAGTATCGGATGAAGTTTGACCCGATGAAGCCAGCGGCCCCGGTCACCAGCAGCGTCGACATGGTGTGAACGTCCCCCTTGGGATGAAGTCGTGATCGGCGGCCCCCCGGACCGCCCGGACGCCAGCCTCTCATGTCGGTTACTCAGCCCACTGCTCAGCCCACGCCAGGTGCTCAGCCCGGCCGGGCGGCTGCGCTGGCGCTGGTGGCGGGGCCGCCGCGGTGATGGCGGCGGGGCTGCCACACCGCGCTCGAGCGCGGTGGCTCCCTCCGGACGTCGCCTGCGCGCCGCCCGCCGGGCACGACGGCGACGAAGGTGACGAACGCGGTTCCCGCCGGCTGCGCCCGGTGCACCCAGGTACGGGCGAGCCAGGTGACCGTACTCTGTGACTATGGGCTCGGTGGTGAAGTTCGTGGGCGCAGGCCGGGTGCCGAGGCACGCGATCGAAGTTCGACCGAACAGGCCCTTCGTTCGCTGACGTCCCAGGAAGGCCACGTACATTTATGATCATCGCGTCCGACCTGGAGTTGCGCGCTGGCGCCCGGACTCTTATCGAGGCGGTGTCGTTCCGTATCCAGCCGGGTGACCGGATCGGGCTTGTCGGCCGCAACGGCGCGGGTAAGACGACGCTGCTCAGGACGTTGGCCCGCGAGACGCTGCCGTTCGCCGGAAAGGTCGACATCCGCGGCGACCTCGGTTATCTCCCCCAGGAGCCCCGGGCCGGCGACCCGGCGGACAGCGCCCGTGACCGTGTCCTGTCCGCCCGCGGCCTCGATGTGATCGTGCGGGAGATGGAAAAACTCCAGGTGGAAATGGCGGAGCTGGTCGACGATGCCGCGCGGGACGTGGCGATCCGTCGCTACGGCCGCCTTGAGGAGCGTTTCGGCACCCTCGGCGGATATGCGGCCGAGGCCGATGCGGCCCGGATCTGCTCCGCGCTGGGGCTCGCGGACAGGGTGCTCGGCCAGCAGCTGGAGACGCTGTCCGGCGGCCAGCGCCGTCGGGTCGAGCTGGCTCGCATCCTGTTCGGTGGCGCCGGTGACACCGACGCCACCCTGCTGCTCGACGAGCCCACCAACCACCTCGACGCCGACTCGATCATCTGGCTGCGTGAGTTCCTGCGCTCCCACAGCAGCGGGCTCGTGGTGGTCAGCCACGATGTCGATCTGCTGGACCGCTGCGTCAACAAGGTTTTCTACCTCGACGCCACCCGTGCCGCGCTGGATGTCTACAACGTCAGCTGGAAGACCTACCTGGCCCAGCGGGAGCTTGACGAGCGCCGGCGGCGGCGGGAGCGGGCCAACGCCGAGAAGAAGATCGACGCCTTGAAGGCCCAGGCCGACAAGATGCGGGCGAAGGCCACCAAGGCCCGCGCGGCCCACCAGATGGACCGCCGGGCCGACCGGCTTGCCGCCGGGCTCGCCGCGGTGCGGGTCGCGGACCGGGTCGCCAAGCTGCGGTTCCCCGATCCGGCTCCGTGCGGACGGACCCCGCTGACCGCCACCGGCCTGTCGAAGTCCTATGGGTCGCTGGAGGTCTTCACCGGAGTCGACCTGGCCATCGACCGTGCCGCGCGGGTTGTCATCCTCGGCCTCAACGGTGCCGGCAAGACGACCCTGCTGCGGATGCTCGCCGGTGTCGAGTCCCCGGACACAGGCGAGGTCCACCACGGTCATGGGCTTCGGCTGGGCTACTACGCCCAGGAGCACGAGACCCTGGACATCAACCAGTCGGTGCTTGACAACATGCGCGCTACCGCGCCGAGTACCTCCGACGTGGAGCTGCGCCGCATCCTCGGCGCCTTCCTGTTCAGCGGCGACAGCGTGGCCCAGCCGGCCGGCACGTTGTCGGGCGGGGAGAAGACCCGGCTGGCGCTGGCCGGCCTGGTGTGCAGCGCCGCGAACGTGCTGCTGCTGGACGAGCCCACCAACAACCTTGACCCGGCGTCGCGGGACGAGGTCCTCGCGGCCCTCGCCACGTTCCGCGGAGCGGTCGTGCTGGTCACCCACGATCCGGGCGCGGTGGAGGCGCTGGCCCCGGACAAGGTGCTCATGCTGCCGGACGGTGTCGAGGACTCCTGGTCCGCGGATCTTGTCGAGCTGATCACGCTTGCCTGACCGGGGCGGGCGCCGGTGCTGTACCCGCCGGCCGTGCCACAACCTGTGGGGGAGCGTCGAGCAAGGGATGGTCGTGTGAGCGCGGAAGGTGGCACGAAGGCGGTTCTGGCCGCGCTGTCGGCCAATCTGGGGATCGCGGCGGCGAAGTTCGTCGGCTTCCTCATCACCCGGTCGTCGTCGATGCTGGCCGAGTCCATCCACTCGGTCGCGGACTCGGGCAACCAGGTCCTGCTGCTCGCGGGCCAGCGGCACGCGGCCCGGCCCGCTGATGAGGAACACCCCTTTGGCTACGGCCGCTCGCGCTACATCGCCGGCTTCCTCGTCGCGATCGTGTTGTTCAGCGTCGGCGGGCTGTTCTCGGTCCATGAGGGGGTGGCGAAGCTGCGCCATCCCCATGAGCTCGACAGCGCACTGGTGGCGATCGTCATCCTGCTGGTCGCGACCGCGCTGGAGGGATTCTCCCTGCGGACCGCGGTCGCCGAGGCCCGGCACGTCAAAGGAGCCGCCTCCTGGTGGGAGTTCATCCACGCCGCGCGTGCCCCGGAACTGCCGGTGGTGCTGATGGAAGATCTTGCCGCGCTGGTGGGCCTCGTGTTCGCGCTTGCCGGCATCGGTCTCACCATCGTGACCGGCGACCCGGTCTGGGATGCCGTGGGCACCCTCGCGATCGGCATCCTGCTGCTGGCGGTGGCCGTGATCGTGGCGGTCGAGACCCAGGCGATGCTGGTCGGGGAGGCGGCCACCCCGGCGATGGTCGCCGCCATCCGCGGCGCTCTCGCGGAATCGCCGCACATCACCCGGGTCATCCACCTGCGCACGCTGCACCTCGGCCCGGACGAACTGCTCGTGGCAGCGAAGATCGGCATGGATGTCACGCTTACCCTGCCGGCTGTCGCGTACGCGATCGACAGCGCTGAGGCGCGGCTGCGGGCGGCTGTACCGATCGCGCGCAGGGTCTACCTGGAGCCGGACATCGCCCGGGAGA
>NZ_CAKJTR010000128.1:6245-15038 GCF_917627355.1 Protofrankia sp. Cj3
CCCGTGCGAGCGATGAACCTCCCGTCGGCTGGCCGCTGACGCCGCCGGGCGCGCCGGCTGGTCGGCTGGTCGGCGCACCCGGTCGGGGCAGGTGGCCGGTTGGCCGGCGCCGGCTGTCACAGCGTCCCGGGCAGGAAGGCGCGGGCGACAATCGCGCTGAGGGCTCCGACGCCGGTCAGGCCCAGCGGAAGGGCTCCTGCCTGGGTCATGTCGCCTGGACGGTCCGGGCGTGGGTCAGGCGCCAGCGCGGGCACCAGCAGCCAGCAGTAGAACGGCAGCCAGGACCGCCCGGGATCGACCGCGGCCAGGCCGGTCAACATCCCGAACCCGATCGCGGGGACGGCACCGGCGAGAAAGGGCCATCCAGGGGTGAGCCGGACGCGCCGCGCCGCCCGGATGATCGTTGGCCCGCAGGCGACCAGCACAACCGTGAGGCCGGGAGGAACGCGCGCGACCCACGCCGGCACACCCGAGCCGATGCCGGGGATGTGCGCGGCGGCGTGGGCCACCTGGTCACGCGCGACAGTCAGCCCGTCCGGCCAGGAGAACCCCAGCAGCGCGGCCACGGACAGCGGCACCAGAACGCACGCGCCAGTGATCACGTTGAGCAGCGGCCGCCGGCGGACGAAGTAGACGGCCACAACCGCGACACCCAGCCAGGGGATCCCGTAGCCGCACAGCGTCGCCACGCCGATGCCCAGCCCACATGCTGCCGCCCACCACAGCCGCCGCCCCGGCTCGGAGCCGATGACCCCGAGCGTGACGGATGCGGCGGCGAGTGTCGCGGCCAGCGCGTCCGCGGCCGGGAGCCATACCGCCCACGGCGCCAGCACCAGCACCGGGACGAACCGCCGGGCGGCCCGTTCATGGCACAGTGACCGGACCGCGATCGTGACCAGCGGGACGGTGGCCGCGCCCACGAGCGTCAGTATGGCGCCGAGCGTGCTCGGCGCCCCCATCCCCAGCCGCGTCAGCGCCCACAGCAACAGCGTCAGGCCGGGGGGATGGGTGCGGGTGTCGTAACCGTAGGCGGCGGCGTGCTGGGCGTACGTCCGCAGGAACCCCAGCGGATCCGCGCCCACGGCGGCCATGTCCGACAGGTAGCCCCGCTCGCCGCCCAGCGGGGCGGCCAGGCCGCCACAGCCGCTCACCGAGGCCAATGCCAGGGTCCACGCCACCGATGCCGCGTATCCGACGACCAGCAGCGGACCCCACCGGATCCGAATGTGAAGATCCTGCCATACCGCGATGATGACCACGGTCATGACGGCCGGAGCGAGGAGGGACGCCAGCGAAATATGCGCGCGTCGCTCCGCCGTGAACGGTATGCCAACAAGCGTCCTCGGCAGCGGCACGGTATCGCTCCCGCCGCCGCGCAGCAGTGCGGTCAGGCCCAGACAGGCGATTACCGTACCGATCCACACCGCGATTTCCCCGAGCCCGGCGCTGCCCGCACCGGGTTCTCCGCCGGCTTGCCGGTTGCCGCCTGGATCCTGGCCGCCTGATCGAATCGAGGTCCGCAAAGACGTTCTCACGACCGCACGCCCGGCGCAATGACCACATGTGCACCGTAGCCAGGTCGACGCTGCTGGGTTCGGATGGTGCACGATGTTCCTGGCGCGGATTCGACGATGTCCGTTGCGGCGCGCTGAAGTCCCTGTTCGGCCAGCCAGGGCGATGAGGGACGCTGGTCTTCGCTGGCGTCGGCGGACGCGCTGTTTCTCCTGCCGGGTGGGCGGAACAGCTGTGCTCCCGTGGCCGGGCGTTGGTGTTCCGGTGGTGGGAGGAAGGGAAAGGCTGGGCCTATCCCGGGGGTTGCTCGGGCGCGCGAAGAGGATCAGTGTGATGGATCACATGCGCTTCGAGTGGCGCGTTCACCGCGACTGAGTGAAGATCGGTTCGCAGATCATCTATCACGGAGGGGGCCACATTGGCCGAGCTTAGGAAAGGAACCCGGATCACCGGCGCGGAGCGCGACAAGCTTGCATCAGAGCTTCGGAAGAAGTATGAGGCGGGGCAGAGTATCCGCCTCCTCGCTGAGTCGTCGGGTCGTTCGTACGGGTTCGTTCATCGGATCCTCTCGGAGTCCGGAACGACTCTGAGAGGCCGAGGCGGCGCAACCCGAGGCAGTAAGAAGAAGAGCGTCTGATCATGTCGCGACCGGCCGCCGTCGATCTGGCGGCGGCCGGGGTGACCCTGGCGATCGAAGGCTCACGGGCGACCGTAACCATTGATCGCCAGGATCACGACGCCGGATGGGCGCGTGCCGCGTCCACCGCGGGAGCGCTGGCGGATATCGGGAGATGTCTATCCGGGAACATCCGGCTTGTGCTTCTGCGGATCATCGGTGGTTTACCGTGCCCCGATCGTGGTCGAGTCGATGCAGCCGCTGCTGACGGCTTGGAGCGGCCCGGTACGACGGGCCTCGGTACAGCGGGTATGACGGGTATGACGGGCGTCGGTATGGATGGCATGGGCAGCCGGCCGCCCGCCCAGTGCTGGTTGTCCCGGCCCGACCTGTTCAGCGTCGCTGTCGTCAGCGGGTACGCCGTGGACGCGCTTCACTTGGCGCTCGCCTGCGATCTGCGGGTTTTCTGCGAGGACGCATATCTGGCCATGACCGGAATCCACCAGGGACTCGTCCCGGCGCTGGGCGTGTCCCGCACGCTGGTTGATCTGATTGGTTACAGCCGGGCGCTTGATCTCTGCGTGACGGGACGCGTGTTGTCCGGGAGGCAGGCGTATGAACTGGGGCTCGCGGAGCGGCTGGTGGCCCCGGGCGATCGGGATGACACGGTGGAGGATCTCGTGACCGGGCTGCTGGCGGCACCCCGCGGGCTGGCCGTTGAGATCAAGGCGCTGTTGCTGCACAGCCGTGAGCGCACCCGGAAGGATCAGTTGCGGGCCGAACGCGATGCCTGGCTCCGCACCGCGCGGGAGGTCGCGCCACCGGGATGAGATCTCACCGGGATGAGAGCGCGGGAATGATCCGCTGGTGGGGCCTGCTTACAGTGTTACACAAGCAGCGGCATCGATTCCTGGGGTGGACTGATGAGATTTGCGGAGGGCGGGCCGCCCATCAGCGCACGGGCTTTCCAACGTGATCGTTCGATTGTGCATCAGAAACTTCGGCCAGGTACTCTGCGCCGGATCGTGGAGTTCGCACGCCCGTACCGGCGGATGCTGGCCGGTTTCCTCGTGCTGATCATAATTGACGCGGCGCTGGGCGCCACCACGCCGCTCATCTTCAAATCGATCATTGATGATGGCATCATCCCCGGCCGGGTGGGTGTTGTGGAGGCGCTCGCGGCGCTGGTCGGGCTGATCGCCGTCATCAGCGCGCTGCTGGCGCTGGCGCAGCGCTGGTTTTCCGCCCGCATCGGCGAAGGCCTCATCTTCGACATGCGGTCACGGGTATTTGATCATATCCAGCGCCAGCCGCTGGCCTTCTTCACCCGCACCCAGACCGGCGCGCTGATCTCCCGGCTGAACAACGACGTCCTGGGCGCGCAGTCGGCCTTCACCGGGACGCTGTCCGCCGTCTTGTCCAACGTCGTATCCGTCGGTTTCGTGCTTGCCGCGATGGTCGCGCTGTCGTGGCAGATCACCGTCGTGTCGTTGGTCCTGCTGCCGGTGTTCATCATCCCGGCGCGGCTGCTCGGCCCGAAACTCGCCGCGCTCACCCGGGAGGGCTACGGGCTCAACGCCGAGATGAACACGACGATGACCGAACGGTTCAACGTGTCGGGGGCGATGCTCGTCAAGCTTTACGGCCGCCCGTCAACGGAGAACCACGGCTTTGTCGCCAAGGCCGCCCGCGTCCGCGACATCGGGGTGACCCAGGCCATGTACGGCCGGATCTTCTTCGTCTCGCTGACCATGGTCGGGGCGCTGGCAACCGCGATCGTCTACGGGGTCGGCGGACGCTTCGCGGCCGAGGGCGCGCTCGAAGTAGGCACGGTCGTCGCGCTGACGTCGTACCTCTCCCGCCTCTACGGGCCGCTGACCCAGCTGTCGAACGTCAACGTGGACGTGATGACCGCGCTGGTCTCCTTCGAGCGGGTGTTCGAGATCCTCGACCTGACGCCGGCCATCGCCGACCGGCCGACCGCGGTCGACCTGCCGCGCGGGTCCGCGACGATCGAATTCGACAACGTCGACTTCGGTTACCCGGCCGCGGACGAGGTCTCACTGGCATCGCTGGAGTCGGTGGCGGTGCTCGACGGCCGGGTGCCCGAGCCCGTCCTGCACAACGTCTCGTTCCAGGTGGCCCCCGGTGAGCTGGTGGCGCTGGTAGGCCCGTCCGGCGCCGGCAAGACGACGATCAGCCAGCTGGTGCCGCGGATGTATGACGCGCGTTCCGGCACGGTGCGCGTCGGCGGCCATGACGTCCGCGACGTCACCCTGCGGTCGCTGCGCGACGCCGTGGGCGTTGTCACCCAGGACGCGCATCTGTTCCACGACACGATCCGGGCGAATCTCGCCTACGCCCGTCCGGAGGCGAGCGAGGAGCGGATGTGGTCGGCGATGGAGGCGGCCGCGATCGCCTCCGTCGTGCGGGCGCTGCCCGACGGCCTCGACACGGTTGTCGGTGACCGTGGCTACCGCCTCTCCGGCGGGGAGAAGCAGCGCCTGGCCATCGCCCGGCTGCTGCTCAAGGAGCCTTCGATCGTGGTCCTCGACGAGGCCACCGCGCACCTGGACAGTGAGTCCGAAGCGGCGGTCCAGCGGGCGCTGGCCACCGCCCTGGCCGGCCGGACAGCACTGGTGATCGCGCATCGTCTGTCAACGGTTCGTGATGCCGACCGGATCCTGGTGATCGAGGGCGGCCGGGTGGCCGAAAGCGGGCGGCACTCCCAGCTGCTGGCCAGTGGCGGCTTGTACGCGGAGCTGTACCGCACCCAGTTCGAAGGCCAGCGTCCGGTTCCGCCGGTGCTGGTGGCCGAGGGCCAGGCCCCTCGCGGTCGCGGCGAGCCCGAAGCCGTGGCCACGGCTGTCAGTTAGAGCGCGTTTGAGATCGTCATTCCGGCTCGCCGCGCCCAAGCGGCCCCTGGCCGCGTTCTCGGCCAGGCCGATACCACTCATCCGGTATCGGCCTGGCCCGCGGCTTTGCCGGCAGCCACCTGGGCGCGGCTGCCTGGTCGAACGGCAACGTCTGGAACACGCCGAGCACCGCGGCCGGCCGGCCGTGTCGTTCTCAGGCCTGGTCGCCCGGTGGCCCGCCCGACGCGTCAGGCGACGTTTTCCGTATATGTGTGCCCGGATTCACCGTGGACCGGCCGGGCCATTTCACGCGGGCCGTCCGGGCTGTTGCCGCGGGCCGGACGGCGTCACATCCCCGGGGTGCCGGGGACGGGCAGGACTACGCCGGGCGTCCTTTGCCACTGTCGGTGGGAGTCTGGTCGGAGGCGTCATCGCCACTCGCCGACGCCGCATCGGGCTCGTCATGCGGGAGGGAAATGTCGACATCGCCGGACGGATGGCGGTGGATCGCCGGGTTTTCACTCATCTGCCTGCCCACCGTGACCTGGGTAGTTATCCTGGACCTGCCCGCCTGCGCAGCCGCTGGGGAGCTCGCCGGGGAACTCTCGGCTCCGGTGCCGACGCTCTGATCCGGTTCGTGTCCACGCGCTCCGCAGCAGTGCGGACACGTTGACCGTACGCCTGGTCGCCACATAACGCAGCCGATGGCGTAGCTGGGTCCTTTTTCCTGTAGACGAAAAACGTTCCGGGTGTCGTTCAGTCGATAGCGGGGGCGGTGTCCAGGCCCCCCGCATCATTTCCTAGGCTTATCCCGTGTCTCGTCGCGCGAAAATTGTGTGTACACTCGGTCCGGCCACCAGCTCTCCCGACATGATCCGGGCGCTGGTCGAAGCCGGAATGGATATTGCCCGTCTCAACCTCTCGCATGGCTCCCATGATCAACATGTCGAGACCTACCTGCGCATCCGCGCCGCCGCTGACGCCGTCGGGCGCAGCGTCGGCATCCTGGTCGATCTTCAGGGGCCGAAGATCAGGCTGGGGAAGTTCGGGTCCGGGCAGGTCACCCTGCTGCCCGGCCAGCACTTCACGATCACCACCGATGACGTCGTCGGTGACCAGAACCGCGTGGGAACAACGTTCTCGGGGCTGACTGCCGACGTCTCCAAGGGGGACCGCATCCTCGTCGACGACGGCCGGCTGGTGCTCGATGTCACAGACGTGATCGGCGCCGACGTCCATACGACGGTTGCCATCGGTGGGCCAGTCAGTGATCACAAGGGTATGAACATCCCGGGCGCGGCCCTCGGCGTGCCCGCGTTGACCGACAAGGACACCGAGGACCTCCGTTTCGGGCTCGGCCTGCCCGCTGACATGATCGCTTTGTCCTTCGTCCGGTCGGCTGCCGACATCGAGAAGGTACGGACGGTGATGGACGAGGCCGGTGTGCGTATCCCCGTCCTTGCCAAGATTGAGAAGCCGCAGGCTGTCGATCAGCTTGAGGAGATCGTCGAAGCCTTCGACGGTCTGATGATCGCGCGTGGCGACCTGGGCGTGGAAATGCCCCTGCAGGTCGTGCCGCTGGTCCAGAAACGTGCTGTGTCATGGGCGCGCGAGCGCGCGAAGCCCGTGATCGTGGCCACCCAGGTGCTGGAGTCAATGGTCCACGCCCCCCGGCCCACCCGTGCCGAGGCCAGCGACTGCGCCAACGCGGTCCTGGACGGCGCTGACGCGATCATGCTGTCGGCGGAGACCAGCGTCGGTGACTACCCCATCGAGGCGGTGTCCACGATGGCTCGGATCATCGAGACGGTAGAAGTAGATCTTTCTCGGATCCCGCCGCTGCGGACCCGTCCACGGACGGTCGGCGGCGCCCTGGCCGAAGCCGCGGCGAACGTCGGCGGCGCTATGGGGGCCCGTTACCTCGTCGCGTTCACCCAGAGCGGGGACACCGCACGGCGGCTCGCCCGGTATCGCAGCCCCATCCCGTTGCTGGCCTTCACCCCGGTGCAGGCGGTCCGCAGCCAGCTGGCTCTGCTGTGGGGCGTCGAGACCTTCCTGGTGCCGTTCGCGCACAGCACGGACGAGATGGTCCGGCAGGTCGACAGCGCGCTGCTGCACCTGGAGCGTTGCCGGCCGGGTGAACTGGTTGTCGTGGTCGCGGGGACACCGCCGGGGGTGGCCGGGATGACCAACACCATCCGGGTGCACCGCATCGGCGAAGAGGTATAGCCCTGCCCCAGCGAGTGCCTTCGGCGCGATCTGGGAGCCCGTCTCCTGGGCTGGTCGTTGTGGGGGGTTTGTAGATCACCTGATGATGATCTACAAAGGGGAGGGGTCGGTGCGTCCGCTCCGCGGAAACCTGGGGGCCCTGGCTCGCGGGCCGTCGCCGAGCCGCGAGAGGACGGATCAGCCCGTAGTGCCCGCGTCACGATGATGCGGCCCGGGGCCGGGCTGGACATCCGCGCGCTGTGCGTCCCGGCCGGCTGTGGCCGGCTGGATGCGGCTGATCAGGTTTACTGGGTGGTCAGGCGAACGGATGGCAGGACTGTCCCACGGTCGTGGCAGTGTGCGCCATTGGTGTGAACGCCGCTGTTCCAGCGGGCGGAGGTCCTGGGGACCCGCGAGGCGATGGCCTGGTTCCCAGGGGCTTCAGCTCCCTGGGCCATTCGCCGGACCCTGACCCGGCCCAACCGACCCGGGAGCGTGTCATGACCGAACAGCCGGCGCGGCGGCCTCGTGAACGGCTTCGTGAAACAGACCGCGGCAACGATGCCGCCGAGGGGCAGGGCTCTTCGCCGGCTGAGGCCCAACCCGGTACGGAGCGCCCGGCGGCTCCGTCCGGCCCGTCCGCCGATCGGCCGGATCCGCGGACCGAGGCGCCCGCCCCGCGCCGGACAGGCACGGTGCAGCCGCGTGGGCAGTCCGGGGCGCACCGTTCCCCGCCGGCCGCTGCTCCTTCGTCCGCCGCTCCTTCGCCTGGCGCCCCCTTGGCCGGCGCTGCTGTGTCCCCCCCTGAACGGGGCTCCGGCGGCCAGCCGCCGGTGGCGCGCCCGGCGCAGGCGAGTCCTCGACCGGTGAGTCCCGCGTCGGTGAGTCCCGCACCGGAACGGCCCGCACCGGAACGGATGCTGCCAGCGGCTCAGCGGCGGGTGGCGTCTCAACGGGCCGAGGCACCGGCCGGCACGACGGCCGCGGCGGTGCCGACCGGCCAGGGTGACAACGGGCCATCGCGGTCCGGACCGGAGCGCCAGCAGACCCCGCGGCCCGCACCGGGCCGTGCCGCCGCGGACGCCGCGAAGGACTCAAACGGCGCGGGTGCTCGCCCGGACCCAGCCGCGACTTCCTCCCGGCCGGCGGCACCCGTGCGACCGGCCGCGCCGAGTCCCGGTCCCGCATCCAGCCCTGCCGCCGGCCCCGCTCGGACAGCGCCGGGGCTGCCGGCGACGCCGCGTGCGGAACCCTCGCGTACGGAGAATCGCCAGGTTGAGACCCGGCGGCCCCCGCAGCCCCGGCAGGCGGCACCGAACGGACCCCGGTCGGCTGATCGCGGGCCGGTGGACCGCCAGCCGGGCGGCGCGGCAGCCGAGGCGGCCAAACCCACCGAGACCAGGTCACCCGCAGCGCCGCGGCCTTCCCTGGAGGCCCCCACCACGCGGATTTCCCCGCAGCGATCACGGTCACCAGCGCCGGAGACAGGCTCCGAGCGTGCCGAGCCGCCGCCCTGGACGCCCGCGCCCCAGCCTCGCTCGCGGGGCGGGGCGCAACCGTCCGCGCCAGCGGGGCAGCCCCGGCCGCCGGGGCCCGCGCCGG
>NZ_CAKJTR010000129.1:0-1878 GCF_917627355.1 Protofrankia sp. Cj3
CCAACCTGACTTTTGTGATCAGTTGTGGTCCCTGGGCTGACGATGGGCGCCCGACCCAGCGCTTTCCGACGCAGGTCAGGACACGAAGAAGCCATCGGCGATCATGACGGTTTGCGAGAACTCGTAATGATCAACCGATGGTTTCCTGCCCCAGCGTAGACCCGGACGGATGCAGCGCCGACGTCGAAGCCTTCGCAGCCCGACCTGATTGCCACTGTCGCCGGGTGGACGGACGACCCCGTACGACTCGAGGCTGCCGACGCGCCCGATGCTCTCGAGTGCGCGACAAAACCCCAACTCGCCCACAAGATGATCGAAAAGGCGCTCGACGCAGGTGTCCAGACACGCTGGGTCACGGGGTGCCGGTAAGAAACGTGTCACCAGCCGCAAACGGCGATGATCTAGCTGGCCTTCGGTGGGGTGGCGGTGAGCTGGTGGCGGGTGCGGCTGGTGGCGCGGAGTTCGCGGAGGTCAGGGATGTGGTTGTAGAGGGTTCCGGGGCTGACACCGAGCAGCTTCGCGATGGAGGTGACGCTGGCGTCGGGGTTGGGGAGCATGTCGCGGGCGGCACGGATGATCTCTGGGGTGGCGACGGTGGGGCGTCCGCCGACGCGGCCGCGTTCGCGGGCGGCGGCCAGGCCCTCGCGAGTGCCGGTGACGATGAGTTCGCGGATGAACTCGGCCAGCGCGGCGAAGACGTGGAAGACGAGCCGGCCGCCGGGGGTGGTGGTGTCGAGGTTCTCGTGCAGGGAGGTGAACCCCACTCCACGCCGGCGTAGATCCCCCACCCTGGTGATCAGGTCCTGGAGGGAGCGGGAGAGCCGGTCGAGGGCGGGGACGACGAGGGTGTCCCCGGGCTGAGCGAAGGCCAGGCAGGCGGCGAGCAGTTCAGCGGGCTCGAAGGCTGTGGTCACGGCCGCGATCATCTCAGCAAACGGTCCCGTCGGGGTTGTTGAGCGTGCCCGTTTTTGAAGGAGTTTTTGACGACTCCAGCGCTGTTGCGGATCACCTCGGGTTGATCTTCGGGAAACGTAGGTTTTTTGAAGATCGGATACTCTTCCGGGGTGCGGAAACGCTGCGAAGCAAGGCCTCTATCGCGTCGGTGGCCGGGGCGCCTGGCCCGGATGAGGCGGGAGCGTGCGAGCCTGCGCAGGCGGGGTCCGTGGACCGGGTCTGGGAGCTGGTTTCCGGGGGAATGACACCGCCCGGAGATCCGAGCGGGGAGGGGACCAGCCGCGTCCTGGTGCCCAGGTGCTGGTCGGAGGCGCTGTGGTCAGCTCTGCCACGAAGCCTGCCGCGGCGCGTTCCATCGCGTCGAAATCGGGGTAGCGCGCGAGCTGTGATTGGTCGGCCTTGAACGTGTTCACCGCCGACCGCCAGGGAACGTCGAGTTCACCGGGCCTGCGGCCGGCTCCATAGACGTGGTAGGGATGGGGCAGGACCTCGCGGCCGAAGTGGACCTGGTTGTTGACCTCAAGCGCCTCCCACATGTGGCGGGCCTCCACGGAACAGGTACGGATCATGTAGTGGATGTCGAAGAGGTCCTTGTAGCGGTGGCGAGGGCCGGCTGCGACCTAGCGGACGAGCGGGGTGCCGGTCCGCTCAGCATGGAGATCTTGTCTGCGAGCTGGCTGGCCGTGGGATACATCATGGGAGTGACGGGCGCCAGGCCGGGCACGGCGATGCCAACGATGGACCGTTCGGCGCGGTGGCCGGGCCGAACAGAGGAACCCGATCGGGCGGCTTGATGTCGATCTCCAGTCCGATTGGGTCGTCGACGGGACGTGCCTGGCCGAGCCCGTATTTCGGATCGATCGGCTGGGCGACGATCACTCCCATGATTTTCCCGCTGTCGTAGACCCTGACGTCGGCGCTGTA
>NZ_CAKJTR010000129.1:2450-8742 GCF_917627355.1 Protofrankia sp. Cj3
GCGCCAACGAACCGAAAATGATCCAGTCGTGCGGGGTTCGGCTCATGAGACGCGCCGCGAAGTCCCCGGTCAAGATCTGGTGAAGTGCACGGTCGGCATTAAACTCCGCTGCACGAGCACGATCGGTGACGTAGGAACGGAACTCCGACCACGAGGGGAACGTCTCACGGAATTCCGGCCCGATGTGGGAGTCTGGGTTATGATTTTCTGCGCCGGCCATGGGCTGACTAACGCTGCGGGCGGGCGGGGAAGCCTACGCTGCCCTCGTCCGCCGCACGCAGAATCGACTCCAACGAAGCCGCAACTTCACCGCCATAGGGCGATGTCCTGGCGGCTACGTCCAGACCACGGGCCAGCTCGGTCTCGTTCGCTAGGTGGGTGCGCAGAAAGGCGTGGGCGACGCGGCCGAGTTCGGCGAGATCAAACCGCCCGCTGTAGGTTAGATCGCGCAATGTGCGTGCGGGAGTGGTCACAAAGAGATCGGACCGGGTCGTCCACTCATCGGCGGGTACCTCGCCAGAGTGCAGGACGATGCCAGGATGAGAGCTCCTTGGCCGGGCAGGGCCAGCGGGAAGCGTGAACTCCACACCGGGTCCCGGCCGGTCAGCCAATCCCGTAGACCCGCAGCGCCGTGGCATGGGAGACAACGCCGCACCCTGGGGCATCCCGCAGCCACCCTGGCCGCTCCGGGTCCAGCATCAGCCACTGGCTGTACAGCCGCGGAAAAAGATGCCTCCCACCAGCGCGAATACGCATCACCCCCTCGATGACAGGCTCAACGACCCCTGCTTCTTTGAAGCGCCCGAGCTCGACGACCGAGACACCGGCTCTCTCCGCCTGCCGCTCCGTGACACACCCCCACTGACCTTCAGCCAAATCACACAGCGTAGCGACCTGATCGATCATGCGCTTATGCTAAGGTATAGCGCCCGTTGGGGTAGACCGCGCAGACACAGCGCAGGGCACAGAGGGTGTGAACATGAGCAGCGAATGGCTTACCACGTTGGAACGCGGTGAGGAACCCCACGTTCTCCATAGAATGCGCACTGGATGGGCAGTGCTGGGCAGCACGCAGCATCTCCCCGGCTACTGCCTGCTCGTCTACGCCGGATCGGCAAACCATCTGACTGACCTTCCCCGCCCAGAACGAATGGACTTCCTTTTCGACCTGTCTCTTCTCGGTGAGGCTGTCGCTCAGGTATGCGCGGCTCGCGACGAAGACTTTCTGCGAATCAACTACGAAGTGTTGGGGAACCTCTGGCCGCATCTCCACGGCCATGTACACGCGCGTTACAGGTGGGAGGAGGAGAGTCTCCGGGTCGGCCCCGTCTACCTGTATGGCGCGGAGCGGACGAAGAAGGAACACGCGATTAGCGCGGCACACAACCAGCTTAACGCCGATCTACGAGCGACATTATCCACCCTCACGCGCGACGCGTACGGCACGTGACGAGCGTCGCCGAACTCTCCTGGCGAGGGAGGCGGTTACCAGCCGGACCCGGCATCTCAGTCTCTTCCCCCGACCCGAGGTCTGCCAAGCCGGGTCAACACCAGCGGCGCCGCGGTGGACACGCCGAGTGTCAGACGGCTGGTCATGTCGAGTTTCACCTCACCGTATGGGGCGACGTGCGTCCAGAACAAGGGTGTGAGGCCGCGCCGGTCGGCGTCGGTCAGCTGCTCGGCCCAGTCGTCGTCGGCGAGGACGTCCTGGACCATGAGGGTGTTGACGTAGACTAGGGCGGCTTGGAGCACGCGCAGGCAGAGGACGGAGAGTTCCTGCTCGTCGCGGCGGTTGGTGGCGATGTCGCCGCCATGGCCTGGTAGGTGGGGTGGATCGCGTTGGCCCGGATGAAGCGGCGCAGGATCGCCTCGGCGGAAGCGGTGCCGGTCCGGATCGCGGTGGCGTATTTGATCATCTGGTCGTACTGTTCGGCGACGACGTCCCAGCGGATCGGCCGGCTCAGCGCCGGCGCGAGCCGCGGGTAGGCGTCCGGCTCGCCGGCGGCCGGCCGGTAGAGCCGAACCCTGTTGATCCGTTTGATGCGCGGGAGCAGACTGCCACTACCGACGCCAGGCCGTGAAGCTACAACTCGACTGATCACAAAAGTCGGGTTGGAGTACTAAGAGCGACCGGCGACAAGGGACGCGGCATTGCGCGGGGCCGGGGCACACACCTCGCCGCATCACTCCCGGCGACTGCCTGCGCCCCAACCTCGCTCCGTGATCCACACCCCTGCTATCAGGCGCCTCCAATTATATTTGTGGAATTAATATAATTAAGTATGACAAACTGTCATAGCCGGTTGTCAATGTGTCGTGGATGAAGATCTGGGTAACAATTCCGCAGGCTGTCCGCGACGCGGTGCATCCCTTAGCGGGCCTTACTAAAGTCCGAGTTGTCCAGCTGGCCGCCAGTGGCGTGATCATAGTTTCTTCCGTATCGCCGGAAGATCGAGAAAGGCGAGGGAAAGTTGCCGGTGGTGCGATCATGACTTCTGTCATGCCGCCGGCGGCCCAGGGGAATACAACGCGTGGAAGTTCACGGGTCCGGCATCCGATCGGCGCCGCTGCCACGCGACTGAGGAGGCCGCACCATCGTGCCGCTAACCAGCATGCTCGACCTGCCGCTTGTCCTGTTGTCCAACCGCGGCCCGGTGAGCTTCGACCGTGACACTTCAGGGCGGACGGTCACCCGAGGGGCGGGGGGCCTCGTGTCAGCCCTGTCGGGTCTCGCCGAGCACCTCGACGACGCCGTCTGGGTCTGCGGAGCGTCCACTCCGGAGGACACCGTGGTCGCGGGCGAGGCGCGGGGAGGTTCGATCGTCGTACAGACCGCGCCGTCTCCGCATGTGGTCGAAGGCGAATCGAACGGTCCCACCATCCGGGTACGTCTGGTGGTCACCGACCCGGTGGCCTACGCGGACTTCTACAGCGTCTGGTCAAACCCGATCCTGTGGTTCGTCCAGCACGGGCTGTACGGCCGGGTGCTCTCGCCCATCATCACGCAAGCCGAACATGACGCGTTCGAAAATGGTTACGCCGCGGTCAACCAAGTCTATGCGGACGCCGTCATCGACGAAGTTCGCGCCCGCGGCGGCAAAGCGCTCGTCCTGCTGCAGGACTACCACTTCTACCTGGTGGCCGAACGGGTCCGGGAGCTGTGCCCGGATGTCCTGCTCACCCACTTCGTACACGTGCCCTGGCCAGGCCCGGACGAATGGCGGGTGCTGCCCGCGGGCATCCGGAAGCGGCTGCTGAGCGGCCTGCTGGGTAGTGACGTCGTCGGTTTTCACACCCGGCGCTATGCCCGCAACTTCGTCCTGTGCGCGCAGGAGCTGCTCGGCCTGGATGTTGATCTCGACAAACTGTTGGTGGTCGTCGGCGATCGGACGGTACGGGCCCGCTATTACCCGATCTCCGTGGATACGGCCGCGCTGGACGCGACCATGGATACCGAGGAGGTCACCGCGCATGTCACCATGCTGCGCCACGCCTTCCTCGACGGAGACCGGCAGCTCATCCTCCGGGTGGACCGCACCGACCCGAGCAAGAACGTCGTGCGTGGTTTCCTCGCCTTCGGAACGCTGCTCGACCAGCATCCGGAGCTCGTCGGAAAGGTCAGTTTCCTCGCCCTGCTCCAACCAAGCCGCACGGACGTATCCGAGTACGCCGACTATATCGCGCTGATCGGCGCGGTTGTCGCCGAGATCAACGCTCGGCATACCAAGGAGGGACAGCAACCGATCGACCTGCGGATGGCTGAGGACTTCCCGCTCGCGGTAGCCGCCTACTCGATCTGCGATGTGATTATGGCCAATGCCATCGCGGACGGGATGAACCTCGTGGTCAAGGAAGTCGCTGTGGTCAACCGCAGTGGCGGCGTGCTGGCGCTGTCGGAGAACGCCGGAGCCCACGAGGAGCTCGGCGAGTACTCGGTGACCCTGCATCCTTTTGACGTGCAGCAGATGGCCGACGCCCTGCACGAGGCTCTGACCATGCCGGCGCAGGAGCGGCAGCGGCGGCTGGCCGCGGCCGCCGAGCAGGTGCGCACCCATGACGTGGGCCGCTGGCTCGGCGAGCAACTAGACGACCTCGCACGGCTCGCGGGCTATTCCTGAACCCCGCTGAACCCCGCTGAAGTCACCCATCTCGACGGGATTCCGCCGCGGTTCGCGGGGTAGTCTCAGCTGCGACGGACTTCGGTGGACGATGCATGGGAGCGGACGTGGCGAGTTCCGGCGGTCACCACAAGGCGAACACGGGTTCGTGGGCCGCGGTTTTTCTGATCATTGCGGCTTTTTCGGTCGGTGTCTTTGCTCTTGTCCTCCACTCCGTCCCGCTGTGGATCGTGACCGGTGCATCGCTGGTCATCGGCCTGATCGCGGCAGCTGCCTCTCGCATCATGGAGCAGGCCTACTGACCTGGGCGGGCTCACCTCAACCCCAGGGTGAGGTGAGCCCGCCCAGGCAGCCTGTCCGTCCTCCGCAGCCGGGTCACTCGCGGCAAGCACCTGTGCCCGTGGCTGGCCCAAGGTCAGTGGCTGGCCGAAGCTCCCAGCGAGCGCGGGGTGACGAAGGACACCAGACGTGTCGTGCTCGGCCCGAGCTCGGTCCAGCGGCCCACCGCCAGATCCTCTACCGCCAGCGCGGCCGTGGGAAAGGCAGGAATACGGGAACGCTCGCCGGCTGGCAGCAGACCAGCCGCCAACGCCTGGATACCGGGGTTGTGGCCCACCAGCAAGACGGTGGGCACGCCGTCGTCCAGTTCCCGGAGACGGTCGAGGAGATCGGCGGCATCGGCCAGATAGAGCCGGTCCTCAGCCAGCACCGGGACATCGGGTGGAAGTGCCCCGGCAATGTGTTCGACGGTCTGGCGGGTACGGCGCGCGGATGAGCACAGCACCAAGTCGGGGATGAGCCGCTCGGCGCACAGATGCTCCGCGATCAGACCGCACGCTGCCCGGCCGCGAGGTGACAGGGGCCGGTCGGCGTCCGGTGTGGAGCCGTCGGCCCAGTCCGACTTGCCATGACGCAACAACAGGAGACGACGCGGAGGCCTCACCGCGTGACCTGTACGGATGCGGTGGACGACCGAACACCGCGACCAAGCGCGGGACACCCCGACACGAAACTCCTCCTCGGACGGCAACGACACGCAGCCTGCCCATCTCGGACCGGGGCGTCAATGGTTCTTTTCTGCTCGGTCAAGGCCAGCTGGTCAGATCCGGGATACCCAGGGGACTTTGTGATCATCTGGCTGGTCGCCCGTGGTGTAGTGCTGACCGGTAGCCGACAGACGCCATACCACGGGCGACACGGGCGCCGCAGGAGGAGGTGGTAAGATCAGTTCGTAGCGTAGGCAGACAGTAGGAGGCGATCGGCATAAGCCAGCGCGTCGTCCGCGCTCAGACGGCCGCGTGGCACGATTGAGTTGCGCTCATCCGACGTGAGCCCACCCCAGACTCCGTGCTCCTCTTGACGGAACAGCGCCGTGGCGAGACAGGCCCGTCGTACCGGACAACTTGCGCAGATCTTGCGGGCTCGTGTTTCGGCTGCGGCTCGAGCCTTGGTGTTGCGACCGTCCGGTGGGAAGAACGCATCGGGATCCCCGTCCCGGCAGGCCGCGTTCTGCCGCCAGTATGCCGGCCAGCCAGGGCCGTAGGGCTGTGGTGGGAGGTCCCGGCCGGGCAGGACAGGTACGCCGGCGCTCATGGCATTCTGCCGATCATGATCGAATCCGTACGCAACAGAGATAGGGGGTCGGGAACGGCAGCGCTGCCCGGGGGCAGCGAACGCGACTGACTGGGCATACCGTCTCCTGCTGGACATCGCTTGTGGCGGACATAACAGGGACGAGCACCACATAGATGTGTTTTAACGCACATCTACTCTGCTCGGGTGGGACCACAACAGGTGCGGAGAGAGGACGAGGTTCTCCGGCGTGGAGTGCACCGCACCGCTGGCGCCAAGTACACCGGAAACGAACCTGTCTCGTCTCGTTAACCGAGGAACGTAGACGGCTCTCGACCGGATAGCAAGGGTTCCGGAACGGTCACGTCCGCGGTCTGTGTCACACGTCGCACCACGACGTCTGTGATCGTTGTTCCAACGCGAATTAATCGCTCAAAGTTATTTTATGGATACGAATTGTAAATGCCCGGCTCATCTTTTATATGATGAACCGGGCATTTCGGGCATCCAACGGTCAAGCTGTGTCAAAAACGTTGATTGGCACGATTGCAAGCGTGAGCAGGATCACAATAATGATCGTTAGCCCGCATGGCCGACGGCGC
>NZ_CAKJTR010000129.1:8897-12485 GCF_917627355.1 Protofrankia sp. Cj3
GCTCTTACACACGCCCGATGCGGTAGTTGTCGGTCCAGATAAGTTGATATTGTACATATGTACCCGGGCGCCGAGAAACAATCATCTGCCCGCCGCCGGCGTACAGGCCGTTGTGGTACGCTCGCCCTTGATCATCCAAAAAGAAGATCACATCACCTAGGCGAACATCGGCCCGGCTGACTGGGTGTAGCGCGTCGAACTGCTCGTAGGTTGTACGGGGTACTGAGACGCCCACCTGCGCGTAGACATACTGGATGAGACCTGAGCAGTCGAAGTCATTCGGTCCGGCGCCACCATAGCGATAGGGCTTACCGATCTGCTGCTGGGCGACCGCGACTGCCGCCGCGCCGAGCGAGTTCGACCCTGCGGTCGAGTCCGGCGGCTGCGCTGTCGTCGTCCCGAAAAGCGCACTCCACGTCAATGGCCCGACAATTCCATCAGCCACCAAGCCCGCGCCAGCCTGGAAACTCCGGACGGCGCTCTCCGTCGCTGGGCCAAAATCCTGGTCGGCCGTGATCCCCAACCGGCGCTGGACCTCCGCGACTGGCTCTCCCCGGCTCCCTCGGCCCAGCAGCCGACCGGGATACTCCAGCGCCGCGAGCTGCACGGTGCTGGACGCTGAGGAGGACGATGTGTACCAGACCGCGTCCGTGGAAGAAGGTACGGCATTTTCCGTATACCCATTGCGTGGAGCGTGCTCACTTGCGGTGGCCGGACGAGGCGCAAGCGCCACCGCGACGGCAACAGCACAGGAGAACGCAGTTACCGTTGGTGAGACTGCACGGCTTGAGATGGACATTACCATCGCCCCTCCGCCGCCGTCCGGGCAGCGAGCCCGGGCCCCGTCCGCGTGCGTCTCGCGGACACGGGGATGCGGACGGGCCTCGGCGGTCATCCCCGTTACTCACGGTGATAGTGAGCACCCTCACGCTAAGAGACGACCGAAGAACTTTCAGCGATACTAGTTACCAAGAGTAACAGCGTTGGCTTGCCGTCCGATCAACAGGCAGCGGGCAACAGGCGTGGCAGCGCCGGCCGGCCGCTACAGGCCGACCCGGCCGGAGGGGTTGTCCCGGTCGAACAAACGGCCCGCCCGCACGTAGCTGTCCAGTGAGGTGGACGAGCGCCACCGTCCTTGCCGCATGATCGCCCGGTCGGGCACGCCGGCGCGGGCGGCGGCCGTGGCGAACCCGGACCGTAGTGAATGGCCGGCGAAGTCGGTGGGGGACAGACCCGCCGATGAGACCCGCCGTTGGACGATGCGGGCGACCGATCCCGGGTAGAGCCGTCCGCTGCTCACCCCGCCGTGCCGGTTGATCGCGCGGAACGCCGGCCCGTGCGTAATGCCGGCAGTCTCCCGCCAGGCGATCCACGACCGGACCGGGCAGGTCGGCCGGTAGGAACCGAAGGTCAGGCCGACCAGCGCGCCGCTTGCGTCCTGGTCGGTCTTGGATCTGCGGATGGTGAGGATCACGCCGTCCGGCGTCTCGGCGATGTCGGCCAGGTCGAGCGCGACGAGCTCGCTGCGGCGTAGGCAGCCGGCGAAGCCGACGAGTAGCAGCGCCCGGTCGCGGATGTCGGCGAGCCGGGAGTCGTCCAGCTCGGCGAGCACCTGGGTGAGCAGGCGGGTCTCCAACGCGTTCTTGCGGTTCGGCGCGGCGCCGTGGGTGCGGCGGATGCCGTCCCAGACGGTCGCCGCCTCAGGGGATGACGCCGGATTGGGGTGGCGGCCCAGCTGGTGTGCCACGGAGATCGCGGCTAGCCGCCGGCGGATGGTGGTCGGCCTGTATCCGGCGTCGGCGAGCGCCGCCAGATAACCGGCCACGGTTTCCGGGGACGCGGGCAGCACCGCCAGCTGCGGCGACTGGTCGGCACACCACGCACCGAAGTGGCGAAGGTCGGTCTCGTAGGCGCGCCAGGTCGAGGGGGCCCGTGCGGCCCGGGCATAGTCGGCCACCCGCTCGACCAGGTCCGGCGAGAGCGCATCGTCGCTATCGAATCTACGGACAGCAACTTCTGAGCCGCCTTCGCTCATGTTCGTAACCCACCCTTTCGGCGCCCGGCTGACGCCCGAGAAGTAAAGCTTATCGGGCGTCAGAACGAGAACTGTTTCGTATCAGATTATCGTATCGATACACAACTAAACAACGTTTCAAAACGAAACGTTAAACGATATGGTGCAGGGCGATGCTGGACGCCGGCTGAACCTTCGGCTGCGCCTTCCAGCGACGAGGTGGACAGCATGGGTCGGCTCGCCATGCTCAGCGCGGCCTCTCGCCGCGGGGGCGTGCCGCGGCGAGGCCACCAGCGGGCTGACGCCCGTATGCCTGCGACGGCCAGCGTGTGTGTCCACTCATGCGGGTTCGGTGCGAACATCCCGAATCATGAATATGTCGCCGGGCTGAATGGTGGCTTTTCCGAACCGACATCTGTTTTTCGGTTGTTTTTCGGTGGACCGCTCCACGGCATCCACAGCATCCGCGACGAACGGCCGGCCGGCGGCCACGGAACGGATTGCCGTGCTGATGTTCCCGCCGTGCTAGCCTCCCCCCGTCTCATTGTCACCGGTCCGTTTTTCCAGGAATCTGGACCACCTGCCGAAAGAGGTATCCAGAAATGATGCGCCGTCTCGCGCTTGCCGTAATTGCGGCTGGCGCTGTCACCGGCCTGATCGCAACGCCGGCGTCGGCCAGCAGCACATTCAGCGTCGTGCAGCCTCACCAGAGATATGCCGGCAAAACGTACGGACAGTGGTCGGCAGCCTGGTGGCAGTGGGCGGTCAGTGCCCCGGATCCCGACAGCCCCCTCAACGATCCAACAGGGGAGAACTGCGCCGTCAACCAGAGCGGACCGGTGTGGTTTCTCGCCGGCACCCCTGGGACCAGCAGCCCGAGCTGCACTGTGCCCGCAGGCAAGGCAATCCTGTTTCCAGTCATCACCGCCGAATGCTCCAGCGTGGAGAAAAACGGCACGACTGAGGCGGAGTTGCGCGCCTGCGCGGCGAACTACATCAACCACGCGACAGCCCTGCACGCAAGCGTTGACGGAACCCCGATCGACCTCGGGCCCGCCGGCAGCCGGTTCCGGTTCCAGTCTCCGTTTTTCCGGATCTGCTTCGTGCCGGACAACCCCATTTACCCTGACGGCGGAAAAGGACGGTCAGTCTCCGACGGTGTCTGGGTGTTGCTGCGGCCATTGCCGCCAGGCCAGCATGAGATCAACTTCGCTGGGACAATCTCCATTCCCGAGGCCACTCCGCCTGTCAACTTCCAGATATCCGTCAACTATCACGTGACGGTTGCGGATCAGTCCTCCGATTATGAGGAGCCGGAAATCCCTGCCTATTGGCGTTGGTAGTCACCGACGGCCGAGCCGTTCCCGCCGCGGGGTGTCTATGCACGGATGCTGGTCCAGCAGTCCCGTATTGATGAGGAACTGCGCGCCGACGCCGAGGAATGGGCCAGCTACCAGATCGCTGCCGACGCTCTCGGGGCGCGACACGCGTCAGCCATGGCGCTGGAATGGGCAGGACGTGCCGCGGTCCACTCGGTCCTGGTCCGGGATAACGCGGCCCTCACCGGGTGCCAG
>NZ_CAKJTR010000129.1:13073-15698 GCF_917627355.1 Protofrankia sp. Cj3
GCCCTCGACAGCCCTCGACAGTACCGAAGCCCCCCTGGCGCAAGAACCATTGATCACCGGTGGCCCACCGGGGCCATCGGTCAGATCGGGGGGCTGGCGTCCCACGGCTCGGCCGGCCCATGATCCCCTGGAGGCTCCCGCCGATCGATATCAGGCCCATGACCCGCAGCCCAGAGAGTGCGGCACTTCTCGCAGTACAGCGCTGTGCCCTGCCGCCATCCGCCCTTGCCGCCACGCCGGTTACGACGGTGCTCGGGGCAACGCAGCCGCAGCAGGATGGCTCCCGGGTCCGGCTCGGGCTCAGGCGGACGTGCCGCCGCGGCAGCCGTCATGTCCGCACCTTGCCGGTTCCTCCGCAGCGACGGCACGGTTTGTCCTCCTGGCCGTCGAAGCTGGATTCCTCGTCCGATTCGAGAATGGGCCTGGTCTGATAACCAGCGCCACCGCAGTCCTCACAGGTCAGCATGCCCTGGGCGACCGCGTCGTGCGGTGGGCGGAAATCGGCGCCGGCCCGTTTACCGGACCGCCCCGCGCCCCGGCCGCGTCGGTCACCCCGGAACATGGCCACGATGTCACGGTGACGGCTGGGATGCCGGTTGTCGAGTACGGCCTCCCAGCCGCCGCCGGCCCCGTCACCACCTGCCCGACCAGCAACACATATGACGAATATCCCAATGATGGATATACCGTCCGTCGGACATCGCCCATATCCACGCGCAACGCGCGGCGGTGCACACCAGTGACGACGCCGTGCGGCACAGCGCCGAGGCCTCCAGAAGATCCAGGCCGGCCCCTGCGCTGGACAGAGCCCATCGGCCGCACGTCCGCAACGCCGTCGTTTCAGCTCTTGAGGAAGGAGAGCAGGTCGTCGTTGAAATCCTGCTCGAAACGGCCGACCAGCCCGTGGGGCGCGCCGGGTACGACCTTCAACGTCGCGTCTTTCACCAGCGGTGCTGATTTCAGCGCCGCGGCCTGAATCGGAACGATCTGATCGTCGTCACCGTGCGAAATCAGAACCGGGACGTCGATCTTCTGGAGGTCTTCGGTGAGGTCCGTTTCTGAGAATGCCTTGATACAGTCATACGCGGGCTTCAGTCCCACAGTCATGCTCATGAGCCAGAATGCGTCGCGGATCCCCTGGGAGACGTCCGCGCCATCCCGGTTGACGCCGTAGAAGGGGACGCTCAGATCTCGGTAGAACTGTGACCGGTCAGCGCGCAGGTTCACCCGCATGGCGTCGAAGGCGTCGATCGGTGTCCCGTCGGGATTGGCGGCCGTTTTGAGCATCAGCGGAGGTATCGCCCCACGCAGCACGGCGGTCGCGACTCGCGATGTGCCATGGCGGCCCATATAGCGGGTGACTTCTCCGCCCCCGGTAGAATGACCGACCAGCGTCACCTGCCTCAGGTCGAGAGCGTCCATCAACTCGGCAAGATCGTCGGCGTACGTGTTCAGGTCGTTGCCGTCCCAGGTCTGACCTGAACGCCCGTGGCCTCGGCGGTCATGCGCGATGGCCCGGTAGCCGTGGGAGGCCACGAGTTCCAGTTGGTTGTCCCAGGCGTCCGCGGTCAGCGGCCAGCCGTGACTGAACACGACTGGCCGACCAACGCCCCAGTCCTTGTAAAAGATCTGCGTGCCGTCCGTGGTCGAGATGGTGGGCATTGTTGGCTTTCCTTCCCGGTGAGATCGTTGCCACAGTTACCCCGTGTGGGCACGTGACGCGATCAGGAGATCACCGATCCGGCATACCCGAGGCGACGCCCCTCAACCCGAACGATCCAACCGGCCGCTGGCTCCCCCGGTTCGCCGACGTGTTACCGCCCTGACCCATTGTCCCATGGGGTGGCCCGCCAACGAGCGGGCCACCAGCCACGGCCGGCGCATGTTTGAGGAGCTCCGCCCGCCGCGGTCACCGGCCACCACGTCCGCCCAGTTCTGACCGAACCTGATCGTGTCGTTTACGTGCGCCACGAACGCGGAAAATGAGATCGTATAGACCGATCGCACGTGCGGCGGAACTGTGCGGGACGCGACATGTCCGATAATCTGACGAAGGACCATCGGGAGGGTGCGTGCACCGGCGGACGGAAAAATTCGGCGTCACGTTAACCATTCTGGACGACCTGCTGACCCCGCTCGCCGCCGAACCCAGGGAATTCCTTCTCAACCGGGCGCTGGACGAGTTCGTTCAGGATGTCGCCGTCCTGGACGGCGTCGCGGCGACCATGGTGACGGGCGCACCCAGGCCGAAGATCGACGAATCGATCGACGCCGCCGGGACGGCGGTAACCGACAGCGAGTTGATTGTTTCAGGCCAGCAGGTGATGCAGTCCTGGGAGCGGCCGCTCATGCAGGCGCTGGCCCAGGCCGTGACAACGCCTGGCGGCTCGGTCCTGGAGGTCGGCTTCGGGCTTGCGATCTCCGCCGGTTTCGTGCAGGAGATCGGACCCGCCCACCACACGATCATCGAGGCGAACCCGGAGGTCGCCCGTCGTGGGGCCGAGTGGGTAGGCGCGCAGGGGCGGCCCGGTGCGGAACTGGTCCATGGCAAGTGGCAGGACGTGCTGCCGGCCCTCGGCCGGTTCGACGGGATCCTGTTCGACACCTACCCGTTGGACGAAGGCG
>NZ_CAKJTR010000130.1:0-3268 GCF_917627355.1 Protofrankia sp. Cj3
ACGAGCGCTGGCCACCGCGACGGACCACCTTCGACGTCGCCCCGCTCGACATCGTGGTGCGCGTCATGAGGATGGCCACCCAGCTCAGGATGGCCATTTCCGTTACGCCGCAGCGTACTTGGAGGGGTGGGCGATACTGGGATTGAACCAGTGACCTCTACCGTGTCAAGGTAGCGCTCTCCCACTGAGCTAATCGCCCCAGTTTGTTCGAGATTGTTGCGGAGGCGGAGGCGGGAATCGAACCCGCGTACAGGGCTTTGCAGGCCCTTGCCTAAGCCACTCGGCCACTCCGCCGGGAGGAGGCCGGAACCAGCTTGACCTCTGACCTCTCACAGTCTCGAGCGGACGACGGGATTCGAACCCGCGACCCTCACCTTGGCAAGGTGATGCTCTACCAGCTGAGCCACGTCCGCGCGCCCCGCTGTTCGGCGGTGCAGCTAGCACTCTAGCGGACGATGAGCGAAGCGTCGAATGAACCGCCGTGCGATGTGTCGGCGATGTGCGGTTTCTGTGTCAGAGTCCAGCGCGCGCTCGCCGGTCGTGCCCGGTTGTGCTTGTGGCAGGTGGCTTGGCCACCCAGCCCGGCGGTGCTGGTAGGTCTGGTAGGTGATGCGTGGCACGGGGGCGGGGCCGGCTCGGGTAGCGGGGCCGGCGGGGGTGTCTCCAGCCTGCCGAAAGGGCCGCGGTGCGTGCGATCCGCGGGCGTGGCGACATCGGCCGCCCCACTGCGGCGAAGTCATGTTTTGCGACGCAATTCTCACGGTGTGTGACTTCGAACTGGCCGCCCGCAGCGGAAACGAGAGTCCTGACTGGGACGTCGCCGGGACAGCTGCCCGCCCCGGCGACGTCAGGGATCCAACAGGCTGAAGGCCGCGCGGACATGGCGCTGGTCGTGCTGCCGGTCGCTCTTGGTAGCCGCCCTGGCGATGTCAGGTCTGAGAGCCGCCCCAGATGAGCAGCGCAAGCTCCGCGTCCAGGTCGACGATGTCGCTTTCCCCGCCGAGCGGCACCACCGAGTAGGTGCGGCGCAGGAATGACAACACCTCCGAGCGCGGCATCTCGAACAACGCGTGGCCCGACGGGCTGGACAGGGAGAGACAGACGATCCGTCCGCCGGACTGGGCCGCTGGCCAGACCTGAACGTCTCCGTCGCCGGCCGGGCGCCGGACACCGTCGCTGAGCAGCTGCCGGGCGAACGTCCACTCGACAACCTCGTCCGCGCCCGTACGGAACCCGATGCTGACCGCGTACGGGTCCGCCGGTTCATAGCGCATCGTCGCCGCGACTGGGACGGGCGCTCCACCGGGAACGACGAGCCGAAGTGCGAGCTCTGCTGTGATGGAATCGTGGCGAATTGTCATCGGGCGGCCTCTCAGTGCTGCGGTGGTGCGGGCGAGCACCCGTGTAACGAGATAGTTCCCTCTTTGAGGCTCGTTGGAAACAAGGTTATGCGACTTGAACATCCGTTACGCCGGTTCGGGAGACTTGCCCGACATAGCGCGGGTGTGCAGGCCGAGACTGGCTGATGGAGGCCACGGTGTGCGGCGTCCGTGGCCGCGTGCGTCGGTTCGCGCCATGTGGCACACCCCCCGTAGGTCGATTACCCTTCGTGTTTGATCGCTGCTGTTGCAGTGTGCGTCAGGGGAGGTCTACCCCTCTCCTCCTCGTCCCAATCGAGGTGAGTTGTGTCCGGATCGTGACCGACGAGACCCCATTCCGCAAGACCTAACGTCGTCGACATCGCGGGACGCTTCCGCGTGGACCGTCGGCCTCGCCACAGCCGGGCCCGGACCCGGGGCATCGCCCTCGATCCGGCCGCCCCCTCGCGGCATCCCCGCGGCGGCGTAGTAAGCTTCAGACGTCTTCCGGGCGTATAGCTCAGTGGTAGAGCGCTGCCTTCACACGGCAGAGGTCCGTGGTTCGAAACCACGTACGCCCACAGGTACTTTCGCCACTCGTCGGCCTTTGTCGATCATTGTGGGTCAGCGGGCACCCGGTGTCCGCCATATGCGTGATCGCGGTTGTTCCGCGCTCGGTGGCACTGCGGCGTGTTCTGGAAGCCGTCGTTCGATCAGGGAGCCACCTCCAGGCGGTTCCCCGTCCAGGTGGTTCCTGGTAAGGCCGCAGGCCAGACCGATATCGGATGAGTTGTATCGGTTTGGCCGAGAAGGCGGCCAGGGGCTGGCTGGAGGCGGTGAGCCAAAGCCATGACGCGAGAGGTTCTTACGTCCGATGCGGTGTATATCATGTTTTGTGCTGGACGTGCTGGACGGCGCTGACTACATGTTCGTGGGCGGCCCGGGTTAGATGGCGTTCGACGTGGTGTTTCGCTGGATCGACTAATCGGGGGGCCGACTGTTGAAGGCAGGGCACGAGGTCGGGCGGAGCACGGAAGAGCCGGTCGTCGGAAGTACGGAGCGCGGGGGGCGAACCATGTTTGTGCCTGGGGAGGCGATACCTGCCATGGATACGACGGGGATGGTCACCCCGCTCCATGAAAGAGCTCGGGTGGGTACCGGCGGAGTGGGAATCGGGATGGTGAACGGCGGGGACGGCGCGGGCCCGGACGAGCCTCGGTACGGCCGTGACTGGCCCGCGCACACCTTCCTCGGGCGGTTGGACCAGCGGCTACGGGGTGCGTTGCTGGAGCTCGGGCAGTTCGTTCGGTATGCCAGCGGGACAACTCTGATTATTGAAGGTGACCTGGACCGGGATCTGTTCATCCTGCTTGACGGCGTGTGCAAAGTCACCGGAGTGACCCCGCACGGCGTCCGGGCACTGCTTGCCGTCCGTGTCGGTGGAGATGTCGTCGGTGAGATCGCGGCTATGGACGGTGAGCCCCGTTCCGCCACGGTGACCGCTGGCGGCGCGGTGACCGCACGCCGGATCAGCTCGGTCGACATGGAGCAGTTCCTGGTCGGCAACCCGATGATGGCGGCGGAGATGAACCGCGCGATGGCGGCGAAGCTGCGCTGGTCGACACGGCGCAGGGTCGACTACGGCGACCATGTGAAGATCCGGCTGGCGCGTGTCCTGGTCGAGCTCGCCTACCTGCACGGCACGCCGGTCGCTGACGGTATCTCGATCGGTGTGCTGACCCAGCCCGAGATCGGTGGGCTGATCGGCGCTGGCGAGCCCAGCGCGCACAAGGCGCTCGCGGAGCTGCGGAGTGCCGGCATACTCAGCACCCGCTATCGGCGAATCGTCGTCCACGACCTGTCCAGGCTCGGGGATGTCGCGGACGGCGACAGCTAGAGCGCCCGGCAAT
>NZ_CAKJTR010000130.1:3669-4896 GCF_917627355.1 Protofrankia sp. Cj3
CCCCTATTGCCGGGCGCTCTTAGCCTGTTTCCCTGCCGACGGGCGGTGGGCGCGTTTCTCGACGCGCCGTCGAGGGTGGCGCGCCGGGGCGCTGCCATCGTCCGTCCCCAGCCCCGCTGCCTGCGTTTTTGTCGCCAACGTCGCCGGGGCGTGGTTGTGCCTTGTGGAGAAAGTGCGAAGCAGTTGTGAACATAACATCCGCCCTACGTCCACTCCGGAGGGACTGGCTGCCAACAATCCGAATCCGTTGAGGCCCGCAAATACGCTGTGGCCTGCGAATATGCCGATCGCCACACTGTCTGGAACCCGTGGTGACGGGTCCACGCCGCTGGCGACACGCCGAATGATTCCGGTCATAGTGTCGGCATGATGTCCGGAGACCGTTTATGCTCTTGGCAGAGGTTGGCGGCGACCCCCCCACGCCGTCAACCTCTCTTCTACTTGTCCGGGCGCGCTTGTCTGGGCGCGCAGTGAGTGCCGCCGGGGAGTGCTGCCGGGTCTTCTGACGTTGCATCCGGCTGGGCATATACAGATGGGCGTCAGTACGCTGGGCGCGGGTCGCGGTGGCATCGGCTACAGGCCGCCGTAGCCAGCCCGAACTCAGGTTCCGGACGTGTCGGGAGGCCGCGCCAGTGACGTGTCAGCCAGGTCGATCCTCTCCGGTCCCGCAGCTCGGTCGCGCGCGGGAAACGGGCAGTTTGTGGGTATGACGTCAACCACGCCGGATGGCGTCCCGCTGGAGCCGCAGGCTGGGGTCGGTAGTCCGGACGGCTTCCGCCGGCTGTACACGCCGCACCGGATGGCCTATATCAAAGGCGAGGGCAGGCCTACCGGTGGATCCTGCCCGTTCTGTGTCATCCCGGCCATGCCGGACGAGGAAGGACTCGTCGTCGCGCGGGGCGACGTTGTGTATGCCGTCCTCAACCTCTACCCGTACAACTCCGGGCACATCATGATCGTTCCGTACCGCCACATCGCTGACTACGCTGATCTCCTGGACGCTGAGACCACGGAGATGGCCCTGTTCACGCAGCACGCGCTGCGGGCTCTGCGGCGAGCCAGCGGCGCGCACGGCTTCAACGTCGGGATGAACCTCGGTGTGGTCGCGGGCGCCGGGATCGCCGAGCACGTTCACCAGCACGTCGTGCCGCGTTGGGGCGGGGATACGAACTTCATGCCGGTGGTCGGCGGCACCAGGGTGCTGCCCGCGCTCCTCAGCCAGACCCG
>NZ_CAKJTR010000130.1:5275-6848 GCF_917627355.1 Protofrankia sp. Cj3
GCACGGGCCGACAACCAGGGGACGGTCACTCGGCCGCTCGGGCGGCGAGGTACTCGGCCGCGAGGTGATCAGGCATCGGTTCGTACCGCAGATGGTTTCGGGAGAACGTCCCGATGCCCTGGGTCAGCGAACGGATGTCAACGGCGTACCTGAGCATCTCCGTCTCAGGCACCTCGGCTCTGATCATCGTACGGTTCCTGCCCCCGGCGCCGGCCTGCGCCGTGTCGCTGGCCGGCGCGATCCCGACAACCCGGCCACGTCGTGCCGCCAGGTCGCTGGTGACCGGGCCGACATGCTCATCGGGCGTGAGCACGCAGACGGAGAGCACAGGTTCGAGCAGCAGAATCCCGGCGGCCCGAGCGGCGTCCTTCAACGCCAGCGCACCCGCGGCCTGGAAGGCGACGTCGGAGGAGTCCACGGAGTGCGCCTTGCCGTCCACCAGGCGAACCCGAAGGTCGACAAGCGGGAAGCCGGCGGCCACCCCGAGGTCAAACTGGCGCCACACGCCTTTCTCCACTGACGGGACGAACTGGCGCGGGACAGCGCCACCGACCACCTCGTCACAGAACTCCCGCCCGGAACCGGCCGCCAACGGCTCCACCTCGATATGACAGATCGCATACTGGCCATGGCCGCCGGACTGTTTGACATGCCGGCCCGTTCCCCGGGCTGGTCCGCGCAGGGTCTCCCGCATGGGCACCCGTATCGGCATCCGGCCGACTGCCACGCCGTAACGGTTCTCGAGCCGGTCAATGATCATATCGCCGTGGGCCTCGCCCATGCACCACAGGACGAGCTGTCCGGTCTCCGCGTTGTGCTCCACGGTCACGCTCGGGTCCTCGGCGCTGATCTGGGCGAGCGCGGTGGACAGCTTGTCCTCGGAGCTCTTCGTCCGCGCGCGGATCGCCATGGGCAGCTGCGGTTCGGGCATGCGCCAGGCCTCGAACAGGATGGGAGCGTCCGGGCTCGACAGGGTGTCCCCGGTTTCCGCGGTTGTGAGCTTGGAGACGGCGCAGATATCGCCGGCCTGGCACATCTCGACGAACTGCTGCGCGGATCGGCCCATGGGATGGGAGATTGCGCCGATCTTCATGTCCTCGTCGTGGTCGGGATGACCCCGTTCGGCCCGGCCGTGCCCGCAGACATGCACGGGTGTGTCCGGGCGCAGCGTGCCGGAGAACACCCGGACCAGGCAGACGCGCCCGACATACGGGTCGGTCGTTGTCCTGATGACCTCGGCCGCCAGCGGACCGTCAGGGCCGCCCGACGGGACCGGGCAGGACGATCCGTCCGGCCGGCTGGCAGCCGGTACGGGATGCTCGAACGGAGACGGGAACGCCCGCGTGAAGAGGTCCAGCAGTTCTGTGACGCCAGGTGCGCCGGGCCCGCTCCCCGCCGTCGCCACGACCGGATGGAAACGCCCCCGGGCGACCGCCGTCTCCAAATCGTCGAGCAGCAGTTTCGTCGGAAGCGCTGTGCCGGCCAGGTACTGGTCGAGCAGGGACTCGTCCTCGCTCTCGGCGATGATCCCTTCGATCAGAGCGTTGCGGGCGGCGGCAGCCCTTCCGGGCCA
>NZ_CAKJTR010000130.1:7019-9488 GCF_917627355.1 Protofrankia sp. Cj3
CCGTGTCCGTGTCTGTGCCCCCGTCGGTGTTGTCGATGCCGGCCTGCGCCAGCAGGTCCACCAGCCGGTGACGCTGGCCGTCCGGCGTGGGCTCGGTGGGCCGCGACCGGCTCACCACCGGCAGGTAGAGCGGGAGCACACCCGCGCCGAACATCTCCTGGCAGTTGATGAGGGCCGAGGTGAAGTCAGCCCGCGGGCGGTCGAGCCTGGTGATCGCGATCGCGCGGGGCATCGCGGCGGCGGCGCATTCGTCCCAGAGCAGGCGCGTGAAGCCGTCGACTCCGTCGAGCGCGCTGACCACGAACAGCGCCGCGTCAGCCCCGCGCAGGCCGGCGCGCAGGTCCCCGATGAAATCGGCGAGCCCCGGCGTGTCAAGCAGGTTGATCCGTAGCCCCCGATGCATCGTGGACAGCACGGTCAGGCTGATCGTGCGCTGCCGGCTCTCACCGTCATCATGATCGGTATGTCGGGTGCTGGTGGCGTGGCCGGCTGCTGCCCCGCCGCCGTTCGCGGCGATCAGCAGGTTCTCGGCGAGTGCGCTCTTGCCCGCGCCGGTGTGACCGACAAGGACGATGTTGCGTACGCCGGTGTCGTGTCGATGATCGGGACGGGCCTCGCGTGTCGTTGTTGGCTTCACCCGCTCCTCCCCGGTGTGACATGGCCACTGGGTGGGTGGGAAGGTGAGAAACCAGTGGACGGCTGCTGAACGGATTACCAAGCCCTTCAGGAACAGGTTCCCCCTTGACGGGTGTGTGAACAACCCGTGTCGGCCGAATGAGGTGACGGTTGCCGACCGTGCCGGCGGTACTGTGAACCAGCAGTGGCGGACGTATGGGACGGGACGGACATGCTCGCTAGCAAGGCACGGCCGCAGATCCAGCGCGTGCTTGATCCTCTGGGTGAGCGGTTGGCCCGGTCGCGGGTGTCACCAGACGCCGTGACGATCGTGGGCACCATCGGCGTGGTCGGTGGGGCGCTGGGTTTCTTCACCCGTGGGGTCTTCTTCGTCGGCACCGTCGTCATCGCGCTGTTCGCCTTCTCCGACCTCATCGACGGGCTCATCGCCCGCGCCCGCGGGATCTCCTCGCGCTGGGGCGCCTTCCTGGATTCCACCTCCGACCGGATCGGTGACGGTGCCATCTTCGGTTCACTGATCATCTGGTATGCCGGTGACGGCGATTCGATGCCGTTGTGCGTCGCCTCGCTGATCTGCCTGATCGCCGGTTCGGTCATCTCATACGTCAAGGCTCGGGCGGAAGGGCTGGGACTGCGCTGCGACGTCGGCTTCGCCGAACGCGGCGAGCGGCTCCTGGTTGTCCTGGTCGCCGCTGGCCTCTACGGCCTGGGCGTGCCGTATCTGCTGCCGGCCGCACTGTGGTTCCTGGCTGCCGCCACAGTGCTGACGGTGGTGCAGCGGATCATCTACGTCCGCCGGCAGTACCTGAGGCACGATCAGGGCGCTGGCGCTGGCGCTGGCGCTGGCGTGGGGGCGGCCCAGCCGCCGGTCGGGCCGTCCGCGGCCATGCGCGCCCACTGACGTGACGGGACGGCCCGCGTTGACGATCGCCCGTGCCCGGATGACGGACCTTGCCTACGCGACCGGCTGGCGGGTCGTGCGTGTGCTGCCCGAGCGCGCTGCCGCGCGGGCGTTCGCCATGGCGGCCGACGCCGCCGTGCGCCGGGACGGCCGGGGAGCCCGCCGGCTGCGGTCAAACCTGGCGCGAACCGTCCCGCCCGGCACCGACCTTGACCAGCTCACCCGGGCCGCGATGCGTTCCTACGCCCGCTACTGGCTGGAGGTCTTCCGCCTGCAGGACATGCCGCGTGAGCGGATCATCAACGGCATGCGCATGCTGGCGGAGCCTCGGCTGCGTGCGGCCCTGGCGTCTGGCCAGGGCACCATCGCCGCGCTGCCGCACATGGGCAACTGGGAACATGCCGGCGCGTGGCTGGCCGCGAACGGGGAGCCGTTCACGACGGTCGCGGAGCGGGTGGAACCGGCCTCGCTGTTCGATCGGTTCGTGCGGTTCCGCTCCGCGCTCGGCATGGAGGTCATCCCGCTCACCGGTGGTGAGCAACCACCTTTTGACCTGCTGGCGGACCGTCTGCACGCGGGTGGCACGGTGTGCCTGCTGGCCGATCGCGATCTGTCCGCGGACGGCGTTCCGGTCACCTTCTTCGGAGCGACGGCCACGATGCCGCCGGGGCCGGCCGCCCTCGCGCTGCGGACCGGGGCGACGCTGCTGCCGGCCACCCTCTGGTTCGACCCGGCCGGCTGGGGTGTGCGCATCCACCCGGCCGTGCCGCACACCGACGTGCCGCGCATGACACAGGCGCTGGCGGACGCCTTCGCCGAGGGCATCGCGGCCCACCCCGAGGACTGGCACATGCTCCAGCGCATCTGGCGGGACGAGCCGGCTGAGCGGGCTGAGCGGTCCGAGCCGGCCGAGCGGGCGGGCTGAGTGGGCT
>NZ_CAKJTR010000130.1:10178-12093 GCF_917627355.1 Protofrankia sp. Cj3
GAGCGGGCCGAGCCTGGGGGAAAGCCGGGATCGGCCGGCCCGGCGGCGACCGGAGCGGGAACATGAAGATCGGTCTCGCGTGTCCCTACACCTGGGATGTGCCCGGGGGGGTGCAGGTGCACGTGCGGGACCTTGCCGAGACCCTTATCAGCCTGGGCCACGACGTCTCGGTCATCACTCCGGTGAACAACGAGAGCACCCTGCCGCCGTACGCCGTGGACGCGGGCCACGCGGTGCCGGTGCCCTACAACGGCTCGGTCGCCCGGCTGCTGATGGGGCCGGTGTCAGCGGCCCGCGTGCGCAGGTGGCTGCGGGAGCACGATTTCGACGTGCTGCACGTCCACGAGCCCACGGCACCCAGCGTCAGCCTGCTCACGTGCATGCTTGCCGATGGTCCCATTGTCGCCACGTTCCACACGTCCAACCCGCGTTCGAAGATTCTTACGGCCGCTCACGGCGCGTTGCAGCCCTCGATGGAGAAGATCCGGGCGCGGATCGCGGTGTCCGAGGCGGCCAGGCGAACGATCGTCGAACATCTCGGCGCGGACGCGCTCCTCATTCCCAACGGTGTGGCGGTGGACGCCTTCCGGGACGCCACGCCGCTGCCCACCCGTCCACCGGGTGACGCGACCGTGGTCTTCCTGGGGCGTATCGACGAGCCCCGCAAGGGCCTGGACGTGCTGCTGGCGGCGTTGCCGGCCCTGGTGGCGCGGTGCGGGCAGGCGCGCCTGCTGGTCGCTGGCCCAGGCGACGGGGAGGCGGTACTCGATCGGGTTGACCCGGGCCTGCGGGAGCGGGTGCGGTTGCTCGGCCTGGTCTCCGACGCGGACAAACCCCGGGTGTTCCGTTCCGGGGAGGTCTACTGCGCGCCGAACACCGGGCAGGAGAGTTTCGGCATCGTCCTGCTGGAGGCGATGGCCGCCGGCACACCGGTGGTGGCCAGCGACATTGACGCCTTCCGCCGCGTTCTCGATGACGGCCAGGCTGGCCGGCTGTTCCCAGCTGGGGATGCGGCAGGGCTCGCCCACACGCTTGCCGAGCTGCTGGCCGATCAGGCTGAGCGCAACCGCCTCGCCGAGCGGGGCCGTGCGGTGGTGGCCGCCTACGACTGGCCGGCGATAGCGAAACGTATTGCCGGGGTGTATGAGATGGTTGCCGGTGACGTGCCCGTGTCGGTGGCGGTGAGTCCTGATTCTGAAACGATGCGCCATTCTGCTTGATCGGAGTCAAGCCCCCCGGCGCGAGATCATTCGCCGTTGACTACGCTGCGCGAGGTGCTCCTAGTCGTCCTCACGGTCGTGGTCATTGTTCTGATCGCCACCTACCTCACCTGGCTCGCGAGCCGTCTGGACCGTCTCGCTGTCCGGGTCACCGACGCCCGTGCGGGTCTGACCAGCCAGTTGGCGCTGCGGGTAGCCGCGGCTGGGGAACTCGCCCGGCAGTGCGAGCTGACGGAACTGGGCGCGGCGGCCGCCCGGACGCGGGCGGCCCAGGCGGTCCTCGCCGCTGACAGCCCGCTGGACGACGCCGAAGCGGTGGAGAACAATCTCAGCCGGGCACTGCGGTCACCCGCTGTCGCCGCGACAGCCGATCGCGCGCCCGACGCTCTGCACGCGGTGGACGTCGCCGCGGCGCGGGTGGCCCTCGCCCGCCAGCTGTACAACGACGCGGTTCGTGATGTACGGGCCTTGCGGGGCAGGCGGCTGGTCCGGGTGCTGCGACTGGCCGGGCGCGGGCAGCTGCCCGCCTACTTCGAGATCGACGACGCCCTCCCGCCGCGCGGCGGCGGAGACGGGAAGAACGACGGTGACGAGAAAAATACCGGTGACGGTACGTTGAATGGTGATATGACTGGATTTGCCCCTTAGCGGTCGCCGCCGGACGGTATGAGCGGCGGCTGCCCGCGTCCCGTCAG
>NZ_CAKJTR010000130.1:12319-16194 GCF_917627355.1 Protofrankia sp. Cj3
TGCCGTGTGGGGGAGGTCCGGGTGGGATGCGGCCGCTACTTCGGCCGTACCATAGGAGGTCCCCGTCCGGTGCGAATTCGCGTATCCCGCACGGTCCCTGGTAAGCGGCCGTCCGGGTTTGCCGGAGTTGCGCGTGGGCGAGGGCGCTTGTCCCAGACGGATCCGTGTACAGAGACACCAGAGACACAGAGAGGCGAGCCATGTCCGATGGCCTGACCGCACCCGAGCCTGCGCAGCCGGACGACGGGCACGCACGAGCGGCCGAGTCTCCCGCTCCCGCCGGTACCCAGGTGGGAACGGCCCGCGTCAAGCGCGGCATGGCGGAGATGCTCAAAGGCGGTGTGATCATGGATGTGGTCACCGCCGACCAGGCGAGAATCGCCGAGGACGCCGGCGCGGTCGCGGTGATGGCCTTGGAGCGGGTGCCGGCTGACATCCGCGCGCAGGGCGGCGTGGCTCGCATGAGCGACCCGGAGATGATCGAGCAGATCATCGGGGCGGTGTCGATCCCGGTCATGGCCAAGGCCCGTATCGGCCACTTCGTCGAGGCCCAGGTGCTCCAGGAGCTGGGAGTCGACTACATCGACGAGTCCGAGGTCCTCACTCCCGCCGATCCACACCATCACATCGACAAATGGCGGTTCACCGTTCCGTTCGTCTGCGGCGCCACCAACCTGGGGGAGGCGCTGCGCCGTATCGGCGAGGGCGCGGCGATGATCCGGTCCAAGGGCGAGGCGGGCACCGGTGAGGTGTCCAACGCGGTCGTGCACATGCGTACGATCAGAGCGGAGATCGCCCGGCTGTCCGTTCTTGACCCAGCCGAGCTGTTTGCCGCGGCCAAGGAGCTACGCGCTCCCTACGAGCTTGTGGCCGAGGTCGCCCGGCTGGGAAAACTCCCGCTCGTGCTGTTCACCGCCGGCGGTATCGCCACTCCCGCGGATGCCGCGCTGATGATGCAGCTGGGTGCCGACGGTGTGTTCGTCGGCTCGGGTATCTTCAAGTCCGGCGATCCAGCGCGGCGCGCGCGGGCGATCGTCGAGGCCACCACTATGTACAACCATGCGGACGTCCTGGTGAAGGTCTCGCGTGGGCTCGGGGAGGCGATGGTCGGCATCAGCGCCGGCGAGCTGGAGCCCGCGGCCAGGTTCGCCGATCGCGGCTGGTGAGCGATTTCGGCATGGTCACCCCGGCGGTGCCGGTCCGGGTGGGTGTGCTTGCCCTGCAAGGTGATGTCCGTGAGCATGTCCGGGCGCTCGGCGCGGCCGGCGCTCATCCGCTGGAGGTCCGCCACGCGGCTGAGCTGAGCGCTGTGGACGGGCTGGTCCTGCCCGGTGGGGAGTCCACCGCGATCGGCCGGTTGCTGCGTGTGTTCGATCTGCTGGAGCCCTTGCGCCTGGCGGTCGCGGCTGGGCTGCCGGTTTTTGGGTCATGCGCGGGCATGATCCTGCTGGCTCGGGAGGTCTTGGACGCGCCTCCCGGCCAGCCGCTGCTCGCGGGCTTGGACGTCGTTGTGCGGCGCAATGCGTTCGGCCGTCAGGTGGACTCGTTCGAGGCAGATATCGATCTTATCGGTGTTGCTGGCGGCCCGGTTCGGGCGGTTTTCATCCGGGCACCGTGGGTGGAGAAGGTCGGGGATGAAGTCGAGGTTCTCGGCCAGGTCGGTGACAGGATTGTCGCGGTCCGCCAGGGCAGTCTGTTGGCGACCGCGTTCCACCCGGAACTGACCGGTGATATCCGGATTCACCAGCTGTTTGTCGACGTTGTCGCACGCAATCGTGGAAGGCGGGGCCAGTACAGGTGAGGGGCAGAGCATGAGCGGTCACTCCAAGTGGGCGACCACGAAGCACAAGAAGGCGGTCGTCGATGCGCGCCGCGGCAAGCTGTTCGCCAAGTTGATCAAATCTGTCGAGGTGGCGGCGAAGACCGGCGGCGGAGACCCGGCGGGGAACCCGACGCTGGCGGACGCCATCGCGAAGGCCAAGTCGCAGTCGGTACCGAACGACAACATCGACCGGGCCGTCAAGCGTGGTTCGGGGGAGCTTGCCGGCGGCGTCAGTTACGAAGAGATCATCTACGAGGCGTACGGGCCGAGTGGCGTGGCCATCCTGGTTGAGTGCCTCACCGACAACCGCAACCGGGCGGCCTCCGACGTCCGGGTCGCGATCACGCGGAACGGCGGCAGCGTCGCTGATCCCGGTTCGGTGTCGTACCTGTTCAACCGTAAGGGAGTGGTCCTGGTCCCCAAGACGCCCGGCCTGAGCGAGGACGACGTCCTCACCGCCGTCCTCGATGCCGGCGCCGAGGAGGTCAACGAGCTGGGTGACGCCTTCGAGGTCGTTTCGGAGGCGACGGACCTCAACGCGGTGCGCGTCGCCGCGCTGGGCGCGGCACTCGTGGTCTCCTCGGCGGACCTGTCGTGGCTGCCGAGCGTCAGCGTGTCCCTGGACGAGGAATCCGCGCGCAAGGTCCTCAAGCTCGTCGAGGCCGTGGAGGACCTCGACGATGTCCAGAACGTCTGGTTCAACGCCGACATCTCCGATGAGATCATGGAACTGGTATCGGCCTGACGGGGGTGCTCCTCGCCGCCTGTCGAGCGGCCCGCACGCTTCGCGACGCCCGGAGCGGTTGCCGGCCACCCCGCTCGGCCGTGCCCCGCCGGCCGAAAGTACGATCGGGGCAGCTCGAACGGGCGTTCGGGCGTGTCGCGATCGTGGCGGGCGCTGCCGGGGCCACAATGCCCGACGGTGGCTGCGTTCAAGACGGCTGGTCCGCGGACCGGCCAGCGGGGAGGGTGCTGGTGCTGGTGCTGGGTGTCGATCCGGGGCTCACGCGCTGTGGTCTCGGTGTGGTTGACGGCGGCCCCGGCCGGAGCGCCTCCCTGGTCGCGGTCGGAGTACTGCGCACACCGGCCACCGACGACGTTGCCGCGCGGCTGTGCGCACTCGAGCGGGGCGTGGAGGAATGGATCAGCCGTCACAACCCCGACGCGGTCGCGGTCGAGCGGGTGTTCAGCCAGGCCAATGTGCGGACGGTCATGGGTACCGCGCAGGCCGGGGCGGTGGCCATCGTCGCCGCAGCCAGGCGGGGCCTGCCGGTGGCACTGTACACGCCCAGTGAGGTGAAGGCGGCGGTCAGCGGCAGCGGCCGGGCGGACAAAGCCCAGGTCACGTTTATGGTGAGCCGCCTGTTGAAGCTGCCCGACCCGCCGCGTCCGGCGGACGCGGCGGACGCGCTGGCCCTTGCCCTGTGCCATCTGTGGCGTGGCCCGGCGCTGGCCCGGATGCGAGCGGCGGCCCATGGCGGCCAGGCCGTCGGGAAGGAGCCTGGTCGATGATTGCCTCTGTTTCGGGCACGGTGGCGGCCCTGTCGCTCGAAGCGGCCGTCGTCGAGGTCGGCGGGGTCGGGCTGTTGGTACAGTGCACCCCCGCGACCCTGTCGCGACTTCGGGTGGGGCAGGATGCGCATCTGGTCACCACCCTTGTTGTCCGGGAGACGGAACTCACCCTCTACGGCTTCGTCGACGCCGACGAACGTGACGTCTTCGAAACCCTGCAGAGCGCTTCCGGGGTCGGTCCCAGGCTCGCTCAGGCCGTGCTCGGCGTTCACAGCCCCGACGGGGTGCGCCGGGCGGTCGCGGCCGAGGATCTCACCGCGCTGACGAAGGTGCCCGGCATCGGCCGCAAGGGCGCGCAGCGCATCGTCCTCGATCTCAAGGACCGCCTTGGCGCACCGGCGGCGGTGCCGGCCCAGGCTGGCAACGCTGGCACGAACGCCGATGCCGGCCCGCACGGCGGCGTGCCGGCACCGGCTGGCCGATCCCGGGCCGCCGTCGGTGAACAGGTCCGTCTGGCGTTGCTCGGGCTCGGCTATACCGC
>NZ_CAKJTR010000131.1:0-645 GCF_917627355.1 Protofrankia sp. Cj3
GCCATCCTGTCAAAACGAGCTCATCGGCATCGCAGACCCAGCGGCTGACCGGGACACCCAGTCCATTTTCCTGCACCCATAGTGATCAGCACGGCGATCTCGCCCTCCTGTCAAGATTCCGGTGGTGACAATCGGTGATAGGTGTTCATGAGAGCAGGATCCGCTGTCGGAGCAGGGAGAAGCCAGCGCGGCCGTACATCTGACGTTTGATCAGTTTCGTCTTTCTTTTGATCATTTTCGTCCTGGTGTTGGCGCCCTCCATGGGGCCGTTGCTGGAGGGCAGGGCCAGTCCGGCGACGACGGCCTCATGGTCGTTCTCGAAGGCCTGCGACGAAGGTATGCAGGGCGGGCAGGTCGGCGGGCCTGCTCGCCAACCAGCCGGGCCAGGAACCCGGCGGTGAACCGGCCCTTCGCGACCGGTTTCGCCGGCACCGGCGCGGTCACCGTCCGCGGGCCGGGGCAGCGGCGCCGGTACCGGCGCCGGCGGTGCAGGACCCGGGTCGCTGTCACCCGCCAGTCGACCTGCTCGCTGTCGTCGGACCCCAAAGGCTCGAACGCCGCCCCGCACCCAGAACAGGCCGTCCGCCCTCGGGCACGTCGTGGACCTCCTCACGGGTGTCCAGGTGGGAGTAGTCCCGCCGCCCG
>NZ_CAKJTR010000131.1:1086-4015 GCF_917627355.1 Protofrankia sp. Cj3
GAGCCGGCTGGTCTCCTGGCCCGCCGCTCGCGGCCGGCGACGGGCCGATCTTCTCCGACGAACGGCCGAACAGCATCCGGCTGAGTACCGCGACCTGCTCGCCCAGTTCCTCGACTCGTGCCCGGAGCTGCTCGGCGCCGGCCTCCGCATGTTCGGCGCGAGAGACACGCGGCCCGGCACACACCATCACCGACAGGCACATCACGCGCCTGACCGGCATGTCGCGACAACATCTCGTCAACGTGCGGCCAGAGCGACGCCCGACCCACACCCGGCCACCCACGGGTTCACCGAACATTTACAACAAACGGATAATTTCGACGTCTTTCTTGACATCGACAAGCGTCCTACCCGCGAGCGCCTTCCTGAGGATTTCGATAGCAACCGGAGGGAGGTGCGAGACGTTTGTGATGGTCTCGTTCTTGACCTTTCTGCCTTCCCAGTAAGTGCGTCGCACCGGATGCGACACATACTCCCGGGGCTCGCCAGCCGCATTCATCTACCGACTGATGATCCGATCCACGTGCATCGCGCCGGGCACCTAACTAATTTCGTCCGAACGGACAGTCGATCACGGCCTTGTTGCCGTCACCACCGCATCTCCAAGGTTCTGCACGTCGTTGAAGCCGTTCGCCCGGAGCAGCCGCTCCAGGAGTCGGGCGTCTTCGTTACCCCCGCCCTGGTAGCGGTAGGTGAACGTCCCGCCAGGCCGGAGCACGCGTTTGATCCCAGGAACGCCGCGCGACCAGTCCACTACCTCGGGGGCCATTCTGTAGGCTTCGACGCGATCCACCGTGCCAGGGTCGAACAACTCGCCGATATCGGCGGCGTCGGCATTCACATGGTTGGGAATGCCGCGTCGCGCGACCGCCTGGTTGTTGATGTTTATGGCGTCGACCGGCTCGTGCGGCGCTCCCGCACCGCCCATGTTCGCCACCACCGGCTTTCCCTCGTCCGTCAGCTGCTGGGCAAACCTGCGAGCCTGGGCAGCCGGGGTGCCAAGCTCCGCGCCGGCCGCAGCCTCGCCTTCCCCGCCCCCTACGCGGACCAGACGTCGGAGCACCGCCCGCAACGCCATTCCGCCGACGAGCGTCACGGCCAGGATGACCAGCTCGTGCTGGACCTCGCGCACGAGCTCGCGGACCGCCTGCCGCGCGGTCTGCACTGTCCGCGGCGTCGTCGCGTCCGCGAAGACGGTGGGCACGGTCAGACCGCCGACCGCCCGGTAGTAGGCGTAGGGCCGTGCCTGGCCGGGAGCCTGCGGCCCGAAGGGAACCGCCGCGACGGCCTCCTCCCGGGACCCGTAGGTGGCCACGTCGGCGGGAGCGTACGAACCACCGCCGAAGTCGAAGTACGGCTCTGGGACAAGCACCGGCATGTCGATCCCGTTGAGATACAGGGCGAAACCGCCCTGGTAGATGGAATACCCGACGGCCTGCACCGCCCGGTCGACATAGCTGGCCCCGGACCGGGGGTCCACGGCGCCCGCCGACACCGTCGGCAGCTGGATGCCCAGGCTCTGCAGGCGCTCCTGCTCCTCCGGTGACACCGCGTCGAGGTCGATCTCCGTTGGCCGACGGCGGGTCGTCTCCGCCTGGACCAGCTCCCGCGCGTTGCCGGGCTGCGCCGCGGACGCCAGCGCAGCGAGGGCCCTGTCGTCGAGCGCGGCCACCCGGGTCCTGATGTCGGCCTGGGACATGCCGTTGAGCTGGTCGACCGCGCTCCTCCAGTCATGGGCGCGGATAGCGGCCTCGTACGCGGCGAACACCCGGCCGACCCGGGCGGTCTCCGAGCGCTCGATGGCTGCCGGAATGCGGGCGTTGTCGCCGCACACGGCCTTTAGCTCCATCTTCTGCTGCCACGTCAGTGGTGCCAGGCGGTGCGCCATGTCCGCGTCTGACAGTTGGGTGAGCTGCACCGCAGCGGCGGCCCAGTCGCCGCGCGTGGCCGCGGCATCGAACGCGTGCATGATCTCGCCCAGCCGGGCGACCTGCGCCCTGCCCGCGTCCAGGCTCTGCAGGATGAGTGGCTGGTGCGGCCACCCGGCCAGGTGCTCCTCGACGGCGGCCCGGGTGTTGGTGGCCTGCGCGACGGAGAGCCTCGCGGACAGGTCTCTAATGTCCGCCTCGTTGAACCCGTTTAGCCGGACCGCGACGTCCTTCCAGTCCGCCGCCGCGATCGACGCCCGCAGCGCGGCCAGCAGGTCCGACCGTGTCGGCTCCCGCTGGACCACAAGCACCCGTCGGACGGCAGCGGGCCCAGGGGCGTCGGTTCCGAGCCGGACCAGCGCCGTGACCGCCCTGTTGCCGGCGCTGCGCTGCAGGGCCAACAGCCGCGCGGCGGGTGCGTTGTCGGCAGCATCCGGAGTCTCCACCAGGACAGGCCGACGATGACGCTCGCGCGCCCCGACCGGCGGGGCTGTATGGGACGGCGCACCGATTGTCATCGCTCGTCCTCGCCCGGGTCGTCGGGGTGGCTGACCGTCCCGGCGGGCCCGCCCGCGCCCGACGCCCTGGGCCCGCGGGTGAGGGCGGGATCCCGGACATCCAGCCGGTCGTGGTCCACGTTGGCCTCCCAGGGCGCCCGCCGGCCGGCGGGCAGCCAGCCCGGTTCGCGGCTCGCCGTGATGCCAGCCGGCGCCGCCGGTCGCACGTGCGAGACGAGCCTCATTGTGAGGTGACGACGACACGTGGGACAGCCCGCGACGATGTCCAGACCCGTTCCGCCCGCGCGGCGGCCCAACTTTGCCCGAAAGGGCGGCACCGGCCACGACGCGCCCGCCGCGGCCGCGGTCCGTACTTCACTGGGCCCGTCAGAATGCTGGCCGGCCGTGGTGGCGCCAGCTCCTGGCACCTCCCAACGGGACGAGCATGAGTGGAGTTCGGTGCCCGTGGACGCGTCGTGACCCGCCAGCCAAGCCACGCAGCGT
>NZ_CAKJTR010000131.1:4441-6406 GCF_917627355.1 Protofrankia sp. Cj3
ATTGAGGCCAAGGTCCTGCGGATTCAGGCACTTGGCGAAGCTGATCGTCAGATCAGCGAGCAGCAGGGGAGAGCGTGGACCCTGTGCAGCGGCATCCGAACCGACTGATCTTGGTTGCTGGCCCTGACATCATCGTCCGACCCGTCGCTACTCGGGCCCTGACCAGGGACGACACCCAGTGACCACGCCGACCGTCACATCATCTACCCGATCGAACGAATGTTCCGCAGACCTGGCGGCTTCGGGCACCTCGACCCCTCTGGCGACCGTGATCGTAGGCGATTGAACCGCCACCGCCACCGCCACCGCCGGCCGCGGACGGGCGGCGGCTGGCCGTGCAGCGGCGGACACACGCACCCTCCAGACCCTGCTCGACGTCCGGACCGGCGCCGCACCTACCACCGCCCTTACGGACAGTTACCAGAAGGGACGATTCCACACCCCAGAGTCACCGCCGCCATCGAGCGCCCGTCGCTGGGGCGGCGAGGAGCTGTCACTGGGGCTGGTTGGCGAGGAGGAGGTGACGCCGCTCGGCGAAGCGTCGACGCAGGTCCGCGACGGCTTCTGGTTTGGTGTCGTATTCGGCGAAGGCGGTGTCGGTGATCTGGGTGAGGGCGCCGAGGGCGTCAGCGAAGATGAGGCGGTCGAAGCCTGGGTCGGTCTGCGCGGCGAGGTTGAGCAGCTGTTCGCGGGTGTATCGGCCGCTGGTGATGGCGGCGTCGACGTCGAGGAAGTCGCGTGGCATGGCGCGGCCGAACAGGGCGCACATCTTGTTGGCGACGGCGTCGTCGGCGTGCAGGACGGGGCCGATGTCGAGCTGGATCGGGTCGTGCGCACGCCAGTCGGCGGAGATTTCGACCTTGTCTGCCCGCCTGTTGACGGGGTCGGTCACCATGACTCGGACGAACGTCTCGCCGCGCATCCCGATCGACGTCGTGTATCCCGCTTCTTCCAACGCGTCGATGACAGCCGTGACCAGGTCGGGGAACTCGTCCCGTCGCCGCCAACTGGTGAACAGATCGACGTCGCCGCTCGGGCGACTACCGATGCCGTGTGCCTGGACGGCGTAGCCACCTGCGAGCGCAAGCCCGTACGGTCTTCCCGCAGCGAGTGCGACTCGGGTGATCCGTTCGTGGTTTTCGTCCATGAGTTCTAGGCGATCGCGGTAATTCGACTGATTTCAGCAAGAACGGGAAACTTCTCATCCCAGGCCCGGCGGAGTTGGGCCGGTAGCCAAAGGACCGCCCAGAGGCGGCGCAGCACGGCTGCGTTCAGGTAGGCGTAGAGGTCCTGCGGGTTAGCCGCTTCGACGAGGACGGCGCGGTAGAGATCGATGATCCGTCCCGGGGCGTCCAGGTCGTATTCGGCGTGACCCGACCAGTCGAGGTGTGCGGGCAGCTGGACCACGCCGGTCACCGGGCCGCGGAGCAGGTCGAGGCTGCCCGCGACGGCGTACGGACGCCGGTAGCGGGGCGACGAGACACCCCCGGAGTCGACCATGGTCACCAGCGTATAGCGACCAGCGGCGAAGCGCTGGATGCGTCGCGCGGACACCGCTTGTGCCGGCCGCGGCGGGTTCCGCGGCGCCGGGACAGGAGGCGCACGGCCAGCCGCCGGGCATCGGCCGACAGCGAAGCGTCCGTGGAAGCCTCCGGAGCGCACAGCCGTAGCCTCGGATCTTGGCGATACCCCGCTGTATCAACGGTGTCCGGGATGCGAGACCCATGTATTGCCTGGTGGCGGGGTATTCGGAGCGTGTGCGTCGATGAAATCGAATTTTACTTATGCTGGCTCGCGAAGAAGGCCGCTGTTTTTAGGAAGGCATTGTCCATCTGCGCCTGCGCGTATTTCTTGCGTAGTTCGATCAGTTCGGCGCGCTCTGATAGCGACAGCGGCTTCTCCTCGCTCTCGCTGTTGTTCTTCGCCTTTTCATCCAGTTCCCCAGCGTCGAGTCGTTGATGCCAA
>NZ_CAKJTR010000131.1:6572-7769 GCF_917627355.1 Protofrankia sp. Cj3
GGCTCTTCGCGACCGCAGCCAACGGCCGGTCTGATTCGAGCACCAACTGTACCGCCTCGTCTTTGTACTCCTGCGTGCGCTTCCGGGGTGTTGACCCCATGACACCCCTTCCCCTCGGACAGTGAGCCTTTCCCAGCAACCACTCGCTACTCTTCGTAGTTATCATGAACTGTGATGGTCCCGGGGGTGCCGAAACGCAAGACGCGGGGTCTCGATAAGAAGTAGGTCCTTCGACAGATCCACGTCAGGATGAGGCCCCGCGGGCGCATGAGTCTCGCATACGTCGGCAAGCTGCAGTTCTCCGAAAGCACCGTCCTCCGGCTGGCGACCTTGCTGATCGCGGAGCGCGAGCGTCGAGGCACCCGGAAGGGGACCCGCGCCCTCACCCCGTGGGCGCAGGCCGTGCTCGTACTGCGTTGGTTCCGTGACGGCATCCGGATCAAGGACCTGTGCGACGACAACGACATCAGTTCCTCGGCGGGTTACCGCTATCTCCACGAGGGCGTCGCGGTCCTCGCCTGGCAGGCCCCTGACCTGCGCAACGCACTGCTGGCCGCGAAAGCCGCGGGCTACGACCACGTCGTGGTCGACGGCACGGTGATCAAGACCGACCAGGTCTCCACCCCCGGCCCGACGAAGGGCGTGGACCTCTGGTGGTCCGGAAAAATCAAGAATCACGGCGGCAACGTCCAGGTCGTCTCCGCCCCCGACGACGGCTGGCCGCTGTGGGTCTCCGACGTCCGGCCCGGCCGGGAGCACGACACGACCGCCCTGCGCGCCTCCGGCGCGCTGCCGGTCCTCGCGGAGTGGAGCGGCGCCGGCGGCGGGGTCCTCGCCGACCTCGGTTACGAAGGGCTACAGGACCAGGTCGCGATCCCGTACAAGAAGCCCACGGGCGAGGACCTGCCCGACGACCACAGGAAGCGCAACATGATCCACTACGCGCTGCGGGGCGTCGGCGAACGCGCGAACGCCCTCCTGAAGTATTTCAAGGCCCTGCGCAACGTCAGTCTCGGCCCTTGGAAGATCGGCCTGATTGTGAAAGCCGCCCTCGTGATCCTCCACACCGAGCACGGCCGCACCACCTGACGGCCATCACCCGAACACACCGTTGTGGTTACACGTTGCCACCAACGGTTACTGGGAAAGGCTCAGCGGACTTCAGGTCCGCTGTCCACGGAACCGGGACCGCTCCAA
>NZ_CAKJTR010000131.1:8221-10296 GCF_917627355.1 Protofrankia sp. Cj3
GCGCCGCTGGTCGGGCGGCCGTCGATCTGTCGGTCGTCGGTCTGCTGATCGCTAGCCAGCGACTCTCTGTAACTGGTGGGCCCGTGGAGGTTCGTCGTGCGGTCCCATGTCTGTTGCTGTTCGCGAACCTCGTCACCCTGCCTTTGAACTTCGCCGAGTCGTTGATCGCCGGTCCTTACGGGCGGGGCGCGTTCGACGCGGTCGGGGCGGGAAGGATGGCAGGATCACGGTTGCTGGTCGAGGAACTTCGCGGCCTCGGCTGGGTCCATGATGTTGGACCAGATCTGTTCTTCGGGGGCCACTGCCCGCTGCGGCATCGCGTAGTCCGACGTCCATGCGTCGGCCGCGCACCCGGGTACGAGACTGAGGATCGTCGCGACGAGCCGCCGCGGTACCGAGCCGATGATGCGGATCGCGACATAGGTCTCGTGCCCTTGGTCAGCGAGGACCTGGATTCCCAGCGCCGCGCCGTCCAGCATGACGGCGTGTTCTTGGCCGTCGAGTAGCGACTCGCGCACCAGCCGGTGCACTGCGGCCCTGAGTGTGTGCTCGGCGCGCGTCGCCGACTCGGCCCTCCACCTCAGCTCGTCCTCCCGGCCAGGCAGCAGGTCACCGATGTAGGTCGTGGTGATGAGAGCAGGGGAGTGTCCGGCGTTGTAGCGTGCCCGCGCGGCGGTTGCGTGTGCGGCCAGCGCCGCGTAGAAGTCATCGGGCGAGCCTTCCTCGCGCTGCCCGGCCGCCACCAGCCATGGGATCCCGGCGTCGACCCACACCGCACCGCGCCAGCGCTGGACCTTCACCTTGAACAACACCTGATCGTCGATCGCGGCGATCCGCTCCCGCGGGGTTTCGTCGTCGGCGAAGCGGTCTCCGATCTTGGCGAGCAGCGGATGGCCGATGTCCTCCAGGGACGTGTCCGCGCGCGGGATCGCCAAGGTGAGATCCTCTCGCAGGCAGCGGAGCGTGGGGCGGGCCCGTCCGGCCGCCGTCAGCGGTCCTCTTCGACGCCGCCGACCGCGTCGAGTTCAGCACGAGTCATCCCGGCGAGCATCGCTACCCGTGACGCGCGGCTGCCGTCGAGCTCGCTCAACAGCTCCCGCATCCCGGACTGCATCTCCTCGCGGCGCGCGTCCAGGTAAAAGGCGACCGCCGCCTCAACAAGATCCTTTTTGCTCATGTGCAGGTAGTGCGCGCCACTGGTGATCAGCTTGTCGCCTTCCGGCGAGACCTTGACCGCAACCTGGCGGGGCGTCCGCTCCATCATCTCCGTGTCCGTCCCCTTCTCGCCAGCTACCAGTCCGTCGGTACCTCCAGTACCTCCAGGTTACGCTGCCACATCTCAACATCGCAGGTCTCGGAACTCGCGAAGCATCTCGACGGCCAGGTCGAGGCGTTCCGGTCACGGCCGTTGGACGCCGGGCCGTACCGGTTCGTGCAGGCCGACGCGCTGACGATGAAAGTCCGCGAGGCAGGCCGTGTGATCAACATGCACCGTCTGCTCGCCGTGGGCGTGAACGGCGACGGTCGCCGGGAGATCCTCGGCCTGGACGTGGTGTCCAGCGAGGACGGCGCCGGCTGGCTGGCATTCTTCCGCGGCCTGGTCGCCCGCGGCCTGTCCGGCGTGCGCCTGGTGACCTCCGACGCCCACCGGGGGGCTGGTCTGAATCGCCCCGGGTGTGGTGGAGACCGCCATACGCAGAGGATCGCAGTGGGCTGTCGAGTGGTCCGGATCTGGATGTTCGGAAGCTGCGGGGCTACGGCCTTAGAGCGCCCGGCAATAGGGGTATGGATCAAGGAGCGGGGCTGGGGTGCGTACATCGCAAGGCGGCGGAGGGAGTCGCCCTGGTCCGTGGGGTGTCGACCGACGAGCCGGGGTACCCGTGCATCGCGCAGCGATGGATGGGGAGCGATGCAGCGAGGTGCGCGCCCCAGCCCCGCGACGCCGCGTCCCTATTGCCGGTCGCTCTAAAGTGAGCAGACCCAGCCTGGAAGCTGGGCGGAACGAGCTCGGCTCCCACTCGCCCGCCAGGTTGTCGAGACGGTTGCGATCGAAGCCGGAGTGTGCATCCGTCCAC
>NZ_CAKJTR010000131.1:10827-12577 GCF_917627355.1 Protofrankia sp. Cj3
ATCTTCGGGGTCTGGGTGGTGATGTCGATGCCGACTTCGGCCATGGCCGCCACCGCGGCAGGGTTGATCTGCTCAGCGGGCATCGACCCGGCGGAACGGACCTCGATCGCCCCGGCCGCGAGATGGGAGAGCCAACCGGCGGCCAGCTGGGAGCGTCCCGCGTTGTGGACGCAGACGAACAGTACCGAGGGTTTCGTGGACGGCTTCGTGGACACGGACGGTTCTTCCCTTCACGAAGAGCGGTCGGTCAGCGGGGCGGGAGCGTCAGATCCGGCAACAGGCTGACCAGTAATGATCATTGTCTGAGCGCGCCGTCGGCAGCCCACGTGTCAGGTTGGTCCACCGTGCCGTTCGGGGTCACGGCCGGCGAGTGTGCGACGACGACGGTCGACGCCGCGGCCGGGCTCAGCCCGGGGTAGAACACCCTGATCAGTGCGATACCGACCAGCCCGCCGGTGAGCTGGGCGGCGACGAACGCCGGGACGGACGCGGGGGCGATACCCGCGAAGGTGTCGGAGAACATCCGTCCCACCGTGATCGCCGGGTTGGCGAAACTGGTCGAGCTGGTGAACCAGTACGCCGCGCCGATGTAGGCCCCGACCGCCGCCGGTGCCCGGTCGGCCCGCCCCGAGCGGGCAAGGGCGAAGATGACGAGGAGCAGGCCGACCGTCGCCACGATCTCGGACAGCAGATGCGCGCCGGACGCCCGGTCATGGGTGGAGATCGACACCGCCGCCTGCCCGAACATGACGTTGGCGAGCACCGCACCGGCGACGCATCCCGCGACCTGGGCGGGCAGATAGGCCGCGACGTCCCGCCAGGGCAGACCGCCGAACAGCGCGTCGACGGCGGAGACCACCGGGTTGATGTGCGCGCCGGACACCGGCCCGACCATCAGAATGATCGCGAACAGGCCAGCCGCGGTCACCGTGGCGTTCTCCGCCAGTTGCAGACCGATCTGGTTCGGGCTGAGCTGTTGGGCGGCTATCCCGGAGCCGATGACAAGGGCGGCCAGCAGCATGCTGCCGAACGCCTCCGCCGCGACCCGCCGCGCCAGCGGCGGGCGCTGGTCCGCGGTCACGGCCGGGGTCAACGGCCAGCCACCGGGGCCACGGTCAGGGCCAGCGGCTCCGGGCCACCGATGCCACCACACACAGGCCCGCATGCGCAGGCCGACCCCGGCGTGCCCGGTTCGGCCTCCCGCTGGACGGCCGGCCGTCCAGCGACGCCAACGCCAACGCCGGCATCGGCATCGGCATCGGCATCGGCATCGGCATCGGCATCGGCATCGGCGAGGACGGTGTAGACCTCCCACGGCGCACCGTCCGGGTCATCTACCCAGACCTTGTCCTGCACCGCGTAACAGCACGTCGTGGCTTCTTCGGTCGCTGTGGCCAGCCCCAGACCGGCCAGCCGCGCGGCCGCCGCCGTCACCTCGCCGGTGGACTCGACCTCGACACCGAGATGGTTGAGCGCGCCAGCCACCCCGGCTTCCCGGGCCGCCGGGTTCTCGATCAACACAAGCTTCAGCGGCGGGACCTCGACCGCGAAGTTCGCGTACCCGGGCCGGCGCTTCGCCGGCCCAACCCCGAACAGCTTCGAGTAGAAGCTCACGGCCGCGTTCACATCGGACACGTTCAGCGCCAACTGGACCCTGGCCACGACGACCACCTCACATCGATCCGCGTCTATGTACTGCCAGGGCAAGCATGGACCCAAACATAGACAGCCGTCAATGTCATCGATCGAT
>NZ_CAKJTR010000131.1:12705-16413 GCF_917627355.1 Protofrankia sp. Cj3
GGACCAACGACCAGGTGACCATGGGTTTTCGCCCGGCCGGAGGCCTCATAATCCGTCGGTCGTGGGTTCGAGTCCCACCCGCCCCACACAGCATCAGCGCAGGTCAGGCAGGTTTTTTCGTCCCCGTCCGGCGGGTCCGGACAGCCTTTCGATCACGGCCGGTCCGCACCTGGTCCGCAGCAGTCCGCACGCCATCCGCCCGGATCACAGGGGTTTCCGTGGAGCCACGCGAGTCGGACGCAGCCTGGTCAAGCCGGTCCGCGAGCGCATCAAGATCGTCTGCGAACAGCCCGGCATACACATCGAGAGTCATCGCCGCCGAGGCATGACCGAGCATCCGCTGGACCGCCTTGACGTTGGCGCCCGCCGCGACCGCGAGCGAGGCCGCCGTGTGCCTCAACTCGTGGGGAGTCAGGCCAGGCAGACCAGCGGCGACGGCCGCACGGTCGAAGACATTGTTGTTACGCAGCACACCGCCGCCGGGCGCGGTGAAGACACGGTCGTCGGGTGCCTTACCGACGATGTGCCGGCCGAGCGCGTCAGCCAGGAAACGCGGAAGGGGCACGCTACGGCACTGATGGCTCTTCGGGGTATCGAAGACGAGATGCCCTTCCACCTCGGTGACTGCTTCGGCGACGTCGAGCCGGCGCCGCAACAGGTTCACCCGCCGCACCCGCAACGCGGCCAGTTCACCCCACCGCAGGCCGGTGTACGCAAGCGCGTAGATCACCAAACTGTCCCGCTCACCGCACGCCGCAGCGAAAGCCTCAACCTGGCGATGGTCAAGGAACAGCTTGTCGGGGATACGAGCCGGAGGCAGCCGGACACCCTTCGCCGGATTACGGACAACCCGGTTGTCCTTCACCGCCAGGTCAAGCATCAGCGACAGCACCCGGTAGGTCTGCCGGACAGTCGAGGCCGACAGCCCCTCTGCCGACAGGTCCGTAACCCAGGTGGCCACATCCGCGTGAGAGACCGCGGCCAGCGGCGTGCGGCCCCACCGGGGCAGCACGTGCCGGCGCAGCAGGCCCGCATACCGGGCGCGGGTCGTGTGCTTAAGCTGCCCGAGCGTGCCCGCCCAGCGCTGCGACCACTCATCAACGGTGATCCGTGCCCGCGCCGGGTCGACCCACTCCCCGCGGGCCTTGGCCGTCTCCACACCGGCCAGCCAACGTTCCGCGTCGACCTTGCGGTCGAAATGCCGGGCGTGTTCCTTACCCGCCGGGTCGCGGTAACGGGCACGCCATTTCCCGTCGGGTCGTTTCTTCACACTCGCCATATCATGCCGCTTTCTGGGTGTCGAGCCAATAGCGGATATCGGCCGGGTCGTAGCGCAGCCACCGGCCGACCCGATAGGACGGCGGGCCGATCCGGCGGTGGCGCCACTGGTAGAGCGTGGCCACAGGAATACCGAGATAGGCGGCTGTCTCCTCCGCCGACCACAGCCGTTCTTCCTGTCGTGCCCGTCTTGCCGACAGGTCGCCGCATGCACCAGGGTTCCGTGATCGGGGCACAGCTATCCTTTCCCTGGGCTATGCGGCAAGAGGCTGGCTGGGGTCATGGCCAGGCGGAGAATTGCCAGATGCGGTGGCCGCCTGCTGGGCCGCGTGCAGTTGTGAGCGCCAGATGTGACGTTCGGCGATGGCATGCAGGATGAGATGGTCACGGCGGGGCGTGCCGGGATCGCCGGGTCGCAGGAGCTGCCAGACGTGCCGACGGGCGTCGATCCTCTGGCCAGCGGCATCGAGCAAGGCCGCGACGAACGCCCGACGGTCAGCCTTATGATCAGCCAAAGATTTCCCGGACCACTGCCGGGACACCAGAACACGACGACCACCGAACCCGAGCGTGGCCCGCTTGTGGGCCTTGCCCATACACCGGCCGAGCGTCAAGCCGGGGCGGGCGTGCCGCGGCTGGACACCGTAGGCCAGCCAGTTCGCGCAGGTCGGGGAACACGGCTCGACACGCAGTGTCTCGGCGAACCGTTCCGCATGCACCCGCTGGGCATCGGTGGTCGTCTCGTGGCAGCTGTCGAGGCCTTTCGTCAGATATTTCGTCAGGTAACCGATGAGCCTGCCGGCGGTGGCGTTGTTCGCGGTGACGCCGTCCGCGCGGATCTGCGGGCCGAACCGGACGACGTGCGCCGGAGGGTCATCCGGGCCGATCGCGTCGATGGCGTCGTCCCAGGACGGCAGCAGCCCGCCGGTGTCCGGATCGACGTAGCCGCCCTGGCCGGCGTCCCACACAGGCGGATGCTGCGGACCGTATCGCACGGTGTCGCAGGTGGGCCACCACACGTTGTGGTAGGTCGCCGCCGCGACCTGACGGATAACCGTACGGGGAATGGTGCCCCGGATCGCGGCATGCACATGCGGCGCGAGTCGGCGTTGCGGTTCAAGCGCCGCGAAATACTGCACGTTCCAACCAACCGCACGGCGCAGGTTCTGAAAAAACCGGTCGATCACCTTCGGGAAATGAATCGCGTCCCGGGCCGCCCGCCGGTAGTCGTAGCTGTCGGGGTCGACCGGGGTGCCGTCGGCGTTGACCTTCCCGTAGCTGTCGCAGGTAAGGGTCAGGAACAGCGACGGCCGCCACACGGTGCCATCCATCGCAGTGAACGTCCGGCCCACCGTGCGCGTGGCGACGGGCAGCCGGGGCAGGTCCGGGATATCCGGGCGCCGTTTCGTCGACCGGGTGCGCCGGGGCCGGTCCCGCCGGTCGGAGGCGGCCTTACCCCGCACGCCGAGCGCGGCGAGTTCGGCATCCACCTGGTCGATGAGACCATCGATCTCCCCGACGTCCACCGTCGTGCCGTCCGTCTCGGCGGTGCTCCGGGCGGCTTCGAGGTCCGCCCGCAGCATGGCCAGCGCCTTCATCTCCTCGGTGGCCGGTGCCGGGTCGGGCAGCGGTTCGCTGTCCAGGTGCCAGCCGGACTTGCACTGCGCCATCCGCAACCGCCGAGCATGTTCGGCGCAGGCCGGACATTTGCTCGCCAGGGTCGCGCCGCAGGGCACCGGATGCACCGAGGTCTCCCCTGTCGTGGTGTCGATGCGGCGCATCGCCAGCGGACGGATACACACGCCGTTGTCGACCGCGACCGCCTCAACAACGCGCCGGGCCAGCGGCATCCGGGCACGCTCCGCCCGTGACGACGGCACGTCCGCAACAGCCGGAACAGCCGGAGAAACAAGAGCGACGGGGGACGGGACAGGCGAGAGCACGGGGATCACTCCGACGGCACAGAGGTACCAGACAGGGGACGGCCGCTCCGTCGGCTCCGAGCTCAGACCCTCCGCCCACCCGGGGACGTTGACGAGGGCCGCCCGGCCTCACTGCCGCGTCTGCACCACCCACACGGAGCCCGCTCCGCCTCGTGGGCACCACGAAGCATATGCCCCCTTCATCCGCAGAGCAACGGATATACACATGATGTATACCGTCCTGATATAGGAGGGGCAGACGCCCATACCTACCCGGCATGCCCCGCGTCGTCGTCAGCCTCCGGCCCGGTCGCCAGCGGACAGGCGCGCGGGCCGTCCGACACCGGAGCCAGCCGCCACCGCTGGTAGACACATGACGTGGCATTGATCCGCCACGACTCCCGCCGGCCGAGATCCTCGATCCACACCGGCCGGCGGGTTGACGGCTGTGCCGCCCGCGCATGCGCCCAGCCGTGCGCCCGCGTGAATGTCGCCGCTTCCTGAAAAC
>NZ_CAKJTR010000132.1:0-1650 GCF_917627355.1 Protofrankia sp. Cj3
TACTTCACCACCGGGTCGTGCGGTCCGGAGGGGACCGCGGCAGGCGAAAGGTGACGTTCCTCGCTCGCTGGCCTTCGGACAGAGCGATGCGGCATGCCCGTGACCGGATTCGGGAGATTACCGACCGGTCGCGGCTGTTGTTACCGCCACAGGTGATCGTGGAACGGCTTAACACGTTCCTGCGTGGTTGGGCCGGCTACTTCCGCTTCGGGCATTCTGCCCGGCGCCTTAGCATGATCAGGAGGTTCGCGCAGGAGCGACTGGCCCGGTTCGTACGGGCCCGTCATAAACGCAGCATGGGGTTCGGCTGGCGGGTGCTGTCGCGCTCGCGGCCGGTCGACCTCGGCCTGATCAGCCTGTATGGAATCACTGTCTCGCCCAGGGCTGGGAAGACCTGGCGGGAGAAACCGAATGCTGGCGGTGAACGGCGTCGGTAAGCCGTGTGCGGGAGAACCGCATGCACGGATTGACGGGGGGCGGCTGGAAACGGAGCATGCCATGGACGGCCGGGATGAAAAAACGCGGGGGAAACCACGCGGACAAAAGTACCGGACCCTGTGCCTAAAGCGAGATGCCACCGCGCCAGTCGCCTACCCTACATCTTGGTTTTCCTGGTCTCCGCGGAACTTAGCAAAGGCCATTGGCGAATTGATGGGGCGGCGCCCCGATCGTTCTGTTGACGTTCGGTGGCCCACAGTTGGCCGAGTGATGCTGGTCCAGGCCTCGTAAATAGAGAAGTCCCCGGTAGACCACAGGGTGCCTAATCCACTGTGCCCTTGACCTCTGTCTTTCACCGGGGCGGGTGATATGCCGGGCTGACCTTGCCGGAACCTGATCGAGGTGCACCTGACCAGCAAGGATGCGATTTGTCTAGGACCGCGTCCATGTGAGGTAGGTGCACCTCTTCCGTGCAGGCTACGCCAGGTGCAGTATGGGCTGACCGGCTCGAGTTCGTCGGCGACGACGACCGGCTGGTCGCCTCCGTCGGTGTTCTCCCGATCCGGTTGCTGGCCGAGAAGCTCGGCCTGCGGGCCGCGCTGTCCGCGGCCTGGGCACGGCGCGGTTTCATCCCGGTCTATGACCGGGGCCAGCTCGCTGTCGACCTCGCGCTGACGCTGCTGCTCGGCGGGGAGGCGATCAGCGACTTCCAGGGCCTACGCCATCTCGCTCCGGTGACCGGGCCGGTCGCCTCGACCCCGACGGTGTGGCGTTTCCTCGACGAAGCTGGCGAGGAGACCCTCACCGGCCTCAACCACGCCGTCGCCGGGTTCCGCCGCCGCTGGTGGGAACTGCTGGCCGCCCGGCCGGAGGGGTTCCCCTGGCTGGCGGTCGCCGGGAGGGAGCTGACCGGGATCACCGTCGTCGACCTGGACGCCTCGCTCGTGTTCTCCGCCTCGCAGGACAAGCGGAACGCCAAGCCCACCTACAAGGGCGGGATCGGGTTCGCCCCGAACCTGGCGACGTGCGACAACACCGACGACCTGCTCGTCGTCGACCCCCGACCGGGCAACGCCACCTCCAACGACGCCGCCGACACCATCGCCACCCTGACCAGGGCGGTCGAACGCATCCCGGGCGCCTGGCGCCACCGGATGCTCATCCGCCTCGACGGGGCGGGCTTCTCCCACCAGCTACTCGAACACATCGCTT
>NZ_CAKJTR010000132.1:2075-13826 GCF_917627355.1 Protofrankia sp. Cj3
CCCACGTCGAGAACGACGTCAAACAGGGCAAGGCGATCGGGCTGAACCGCTGGCCGTGGACCCGGCGCCGCGACGCGACCGTCGCCACCCAGCCCTGCCCACAGACAGGAAACCTAGATCAAAAACCCTCGTCGCTGCTCACCCAGCGGAGCCCCGCCAACCCCGTGAACGATTGAGGCCGGGGCCGTCCAGGCTCGCGACCGGTTGTACGATCCGTATGATCGAAGATGAATTCTGAATAGCGAGATAATAACTTCGAGGATTCTTCTTCCGTAGGACGTACGGAGGTTGAACCCGGATGGGACACGTGCGCACCGAGCGGTGGCACGATCTTGCAGCAGCGGTCAGTGCATCACGCTGCCTCCAATATTGTAGGAGCCGGCAGAGGCCATGATGGTCGCGACGGATGCCGGTCGCTACAGTGCTTCTTCCGGCACCACCCGCAGTACAGCCATCGTCTCGTCCAGCTCCCGGACGGCCGGGGTGTCCGTCCACGGCTCCAGCTGCTGCCGTGTGTCCCGGAGGTGTATCGCAAGCCGGACCGACCGGTTACGAACCGCCAGTTCACTGGCCTGGCCCAGAGCGCGGGCCGCTTCCTCGATCTCACCATGCTGGATGTAGGCACTGCCCAGGTCGACCATTGTCATAGCGAGGTTACGCACGGACAGCGCCGGATCCAGGGTGGCGACCGAGGGCCCGATGATGGCCAGTGCCTCCGCCGGACGCTGCACGTGCAGCAGGCACTGGCCGCGGATGCTGGCGAGGAACGCCTCGTCGTACCAGTAGCTCAGCGACGGGCGATCGTCGCGCAGAGCCAGCGCGCCCGCGGCCCGGTCAAGCTCCGTCATGCAGGCGTCGTACTCCCCAGCGGCGGCATAGGCACGGGCCGCCATGTCCCCGGTGTTGGCTTGTAGCGCCCGGTCCGGGGTATGCCACGCCCACGCCACGGCAGCCGAAGCGTAGTCCACCGCCACGCGTGGGTGGCCCTGCCAGATCGCGGCATGAGCCATCTGGCACAAAGTGAAGGCGCCGAGCTCGGTGTTGCGGGCCTCATGGGCCGCAGCCCGGGCTTTCTCGAGGTGCGGCATGGCCGCCTCGAACTGGCCGAGATCGAAGATGAACTGGCCGGTAGCCCGACACAGATCAGCGTAGACGGACAGCAGCCGGGGGCGCAGGCCGGGCGGACAGCCCTCCAGAAGGTGCCGGGCGAGACGACGCTGGTCGAGGACGGTGCGGAGCACGGCCTGCGGGCCCAGGGCATCATCCTGCCGTTGGGCGTGGTGCAGGACGTCCTCGATATGCCCGATGATCGCAGCGTCGACCCGGGACGGGGTGCCCAGCGCACCCAGCAGCCGGTCGGGTTCGACCACATCTGCGGTGGCCAGTAATGGCATGGCCGCCACGGTGGTCGCGGCCCGGCCTACAGAGAGCAGGAACTGGCGGCGTCTCACCGTGGTAGCCCAGGTGCCGAACAGACCCACAAGATCGTCATGGGCCATCTCCGTTGGCGGGACGGCCGCGGGCCGGTCGTCGGCAGGAAAGGCTGATGGCTCGCTCCAGGATTCCCCCCGTAAGGCGGCAATCACATTCTCTGGCCAGTGTAGGTCACATACCGCGTGGCCGTGTGGGGGCTGGGTGGCCGCCGTGGGCTCGGGGACGCCTGTGGTGGCGGGCAGCTGACGCGTGTCGGTGAGAGCAGCCGGCCACTGCGCCGTCCGGTGGGGACCCGGCATCCTGAACCACAGCAGCTGGTCCGGAATACGCAGACACGCGGCCCAGCGCATGAGCCTGGCCAGATCGGTGGGAGGCGGCCCAGCTTCGATACGGCTGAGCTGTGCCTGCGTGAGGTCCATCCAGCCGGCCACGGTTTCCTGACTCAACGGTATGCCGTGGTAAGGATGAGCGCGGTAGGCGGCAATGACATGACCCATATGCCAGGCATCAAAGGCGTCGCGGAGCTGGTCGGTGTCCCAGAACGCCTCCGGTACCACGGGGGCACCCAGAATACGATCCTGGGCTGTGCGCTGACAGGGACCACACAGGCCGCCGGTATTGTCCCGGGCGAGACGGGTGCCGCAGCGGCAGTACCGACGCGTGGCATGGTCCATGGGGCGCTCCCGGATGGTTTCTCGACGGGATGGGTTTCCGTGGTCTCGGAGTGTATCTATCACGATGGATAATAGCGATACCCGCCATACGGACAGCGCATGATGCCGAAACGGGAGACGTTTTGCCGGGGCGTGACACAGACCGCCACAGTGGCACGGGCGTCCGAAACCGGATCGCCAGGAATGCACTCCCGGTTTCGGACGCCCACCGATACGGCGATGGATCATTTATGGCGGAGGGATTATGCCCGAGGAATATCGATGCGTAGAACACCGCGCGGTGCTACCGTGCCCGCCCCGGCCGGGTGGATCGGAGGCGGACAGACCGGCAATGTTCCCACCGGGAGTCAGCGGGCCGGCGCGGGTGGCCGCGGAACTGACGGTCCTGCAGGGCGGCGACCGGGACGACGAAACACCGGCGGACGCGGCGGGGACGGGTCGTATGTCCCCGCCGCGCGTGGAGCTGGCCATCGGGGCAGCGCAGGCACAGGGGCGCACGGCCTGCGCGACCTTGGCGGCGGTAGCCGACCAGCTGCCCAGGGTGGAACCGCAGCACAGGATGATGTTAACGCAGCGGCTCCACACGGTGGCTGGGGAGCTGGAGCGGCTCGTAGCGTCCAGCGTGGCGATGACCGGGGCACGGGATACCGCCGAGCATGAGGCGGGTGGCCGGGAGCAGCCGCACCCCGAGCGGCAGGGTGCCCGGGGTGCGGAGCCGGTAGCGCACCCCCTGGCCCGGGTCCGGGCGGCGCACGGCTGGTCCTACCAGCAGCTGGCGCGCCTGATTGCCCAGCAGGCCCGGCAGATGGGGGTGGCGAACATGGCGGCGGAGCGGCAGAAGATCTGGCGCTGGGAACACAAGGGAGTCGTGCCGGACCAGCTGTCCCAGCGGGCGTTGGCCGCGCTGCTGGGAGTGCCAGCGGAGGTCGTGGTGGCGCACCCGTGGCCAGCCTGGCTCCCGGTGGGAGACGACCCGGCGGTACTGCGCACGATGGAGGTCTCGGTGCTACGCACCCAGCTCCGGCTGGCGGTCCGGGCACTCGACGAGGCACAGGCCACCGGGGTGGAGTGGACCGTTCCCGCTGGTGTAGCCACTCGGTAGGAGGGTGCTGCTGAGCCATAGCGAAGCCACCCGATGGTACCCACCCCCGGGTGATGACATGCCGGCATGTCATCCCGGAGGAGACGGGAGGGTTCCCCTGTCGCGGACAGTGACCTTCAGGTCCGTTGTCTCCGACAGCGGCAGCCCTCTTCTCCGCTCTGGTAGTTTCCGCGGTGAGCAGGGGAGGGTGGTCTCCCGCGGTCAGTGCACCGCCCGCCTCGCGTCGGGACCCTCAGCAGGGGGTTCGCATCGGGCTGTTGGGGCAGGTCGGGAGCCTGCCCGATTGCGATCAAGATTGCCGAGCCCCCTGCTCCCAGCACGATGCGGGTGGTGCACTGGCCATCTGAATCCAAGCAGCCATTCCTTACCCCGGTGGGGGGTGGCCGTCATCAGCAGCGCCCGCGGGGTGTTCTTAGCAAGCAGTCGTCCGATCTGGTGGAAGCTGGTCGCGGTCGGGGTGAGCCTATGGGCCTCGTCGAACACCACGAGGTCCCAGCCGGCCTTATCCGGGCGGAGCGCTTCCTGCACGGCGGGGTTGACGGCGGCGAGTTCAAGGGAGAACACCCACAGGTCGTGGCCGCTCACTGCGTCCTCGCGGATCGTGTTCGTCGTGAGCTGGCGCAGACCACCGCCGAAGAAACGCCCGAAGTCTGCAATCCACTTGCTGGCCAGGTTGGCCGGACACACGACGATCGCCCGGCGGACGAGCCCGAGACGCTGCATCTCCCGCAGGTAGAGCCCCGCCATGATCGTCTTTCCGGTGCCGGGCTCGTCCGCGAGCAGGAAACGCAGCTGAGGCTGGGGCAGCATCGCCCCATAGACGGCCGTGGTCTGGTGGGCATACGGCCGAAGCTGCGTCGAGGCGATCGCGCTGGACTCGGCGTTCGTCGCGGCCCCCGCCATCCAGCGAGTCCACATTCCGGCCAAGACCCGTGCCGAGTCCGCTCCCCCGTCAGCGATGATCGGTCGGACGACGTGCTGGTCTGCCGCGTAGACGACGATCTCATGCATGTCGCCCTGATCGTCTATCAGGAACAGCGTCCAGGCGCCTTCGGTCGGACCTGGCAGCGCAAGACGCACGTGTGCGAAGTCGGGCAGGCCCGCAGCATGCACTCGGACCCGCTGGCCATGCTCGAACATCCGCCCCCGCCCAATCCGTCAGATCGGACATGCTAGTCAGTGACATGGAAGTCCGCCTTCATGTTGTCCCAACTGGGGCACGGCGGAGTTAGCTAAGGAGATCGTGAACCCGCCAGCCGAGTCAGATGACAGGGGTGAGAGCGGCCCAACCCGGGAAGCTCCAGCCTCCGGCGTCGGCCGTCAACCGAGACCGACCGCGTCAGACGACCCGCTCACCAGTGACCGTCCAGCGAAGGGCCATGATCGGCGCACAAACGTGCACCGGTCAGGCAGCTCGGTTCACGTGGTCACGGTCAGCAGCGTCAGGCCGCCGGGATGAAGCGGCGGAAGGGTCCTGCGGGTGAGTGCGGCAGTCCGATCAGGTGGGTGCCGGACACTGGCTCGGTGATGGCGAGGTGACTGCCGAGCATGGAGGTGAGGCTGGCGGCGACGGCGGCGATGTCGGCGGCGGAGCCGTGGAAGGTGGGTACGGAGCAGCCTCGGGTCGGGATGAGTTCGTCTTTGGCGGACACGTCCTTCCAGAAGGTGTGGAAGGGCTCCAGCGCGCCGTTGGCGGTGACTTGCTTGCCGGTTTGCTGGTCGATCGTGTATGGCCCAGCAGGACTAGCACGGTCGCTGACGGTGAGCAGCCCGAGAGTGCTGGTTCCCGCGTCTGTTGCGACTTGAGCGAGCAGCGGGCGTCCTGTTGCTGGAGCTAGGCCGTCGAGCAGTTGGCCGATGGCGCGGGAGATGGTGGCGTCAATGACGAGGTCGGCGTCCGTGAGGAGCGTGGCGAGGTTGTTTGGGATGACGCCGATGTGTGCTTCGAGCTCGATATCGTCGCGGATGGCGGCGAGGCGCTTGCGCAGTGCCTCTGCTTTCGCTTCGCCAATGTCGTCCTCGATGAAGTCCTGACGGACCAGTAGTCCTCCGGTGACGGTGCCGGGGTCGCAGAGGATGAGGCGTTTGGCGCCCGCGCGGGCGATGAACTCGGCGATCCAGGACCCGAGGCCGCCGCAGCCCCAGATGTGGATGGTTTTTCCTTGGTAGGCGCTGGTGGGGCGGTTGGTGTCGCGCCGGGTTGTGACGCTGTCCCGTTCGTCGGACACGGTGCACCACTCCACGGGTGTCTGGTTGTCGAGCGCCTCAGGGTTGATGCTGATCATAAGGTCGCGGCGTTGGCGGACGAGTTGGCGGAGTTCGTCGGCCGTCGCGGCGGGTACCCGGCCTGCGAGGAGGTGCGGAGGTCCGCCGGTGGGGTGCGGGATCGCGAGGATGAACGTTTGGGGTGTGCGCGCCGGGTTTCGGGTGGCGGCAGCCGCGAGCGCCGTGAGGAAGGCCGCTGCTTGAGGCCGGGGCCGCGGAGCGACGAAGGCCCTGGGCGTGATCGCGGTGTCGAGCCGCGCCAGCAGGTCGTGCAGTCGGGTCCCCGCGCCGAGCGGTAGGGGGTCTGTCACCTGGAAGACCACGGTTCGGTGCTGGTCGGGGTGACCGCCGTCGTAGTGAAGGTCGTACCGGTGCGGCGATCGCAACGTGAGGAAGGCGACTCGTGCCTTGGCCAGCGTGCCGGATTCACGAACGACGATGGTGGGAGTGCCCGCCGTGCGATGGAGGATTCCGCCGACTGCGTGGAACAGGGCCGCGTCGGGGTTGAATCGTGCTGCCGCCGCGTCTGCCAGCCAGTCGTGCAGGCGGTCGATCGCACTGGCGAATCCTCGCTGCGGGTTCCACTCCCGCGCAGGATCCAGGTAGAGGCACAGTCGTCGTCCTTGCAGCACGTGCGGGTACCCGAGGAATCGATCATGGTCGACCTCGACGAACGGCGGCGCCAGTCGAGTGGGTCCGATCCCCAACAGGAACTCCTCCTGCTCTCGCAGGGGAAGGCCGTGCGGGGCGTGAGGCAGGTCGCCGGTCCGCAGGCGGATGCGGGCTTGGACGAGCCCGAGGTCGGTCAGCCTAGGGCGGTTGAGTAGTTGGAACTCGTCCGGTAGGGCGGCCGCAACCGCGCCCAGTGCACGGACGGCAGACTCCTGCCAGTCCGTGCACTGGGCGCGCTTCCGCTTCGTCACCGGTGGCGTGACTCGTTACCCGGCTCGACCGGAGCGGCCGGACGAGGAGATGCCGGGAAGTTCGGTACCGCCGGTGGTCCCGCCCGCCGCTCCGGCGGCGCCGAACTTGCTGCTGGACGACGAGGTCTCCGGGGCCTGGAACTTGTCGCCGAACAGGGCCTGCCACTGCTTGACGCTTTCCTCTTCGTCGGTCTCGTGGTAGGCGTCGTGGATCTCGGTTGCGTGGGCGTGGATGCGGGCGCGGAAGTAGGAGTAGGTCGTCTGGGTCCACCGGTGGTCGAAGGTGACGACCGGGTTCGACGGGTCGGGGATGGACGGCTTGATGGGGCGCGCTTGGAGCCACGTGTCCAGGTCGCCGACCATGTGTAGCAGGGCGGTCGGCAGGTCGCTGTAGTAGCCGGGATCGCCGATCTTCTTCCACTCCTCGACCTGCTCGCCGAGGAGCGTGGTGATGAGGATCGACTTGGTGCCGGTGAAGGAGTTCTTGTGGTCGCGCAGGAACTTCAGGAGGCGGATCACCTTACGCAGCTTGCGGTTGGCGATCGTGTCCTTGTCCTTCATCCACTGGGTGAAGCCGGACGGGTTGGTGGTCTCGAACGTGTTGTCGTCCCGGTTGATGATCACCTGGCGGTCGTCGGCGAGGATGACGTACGGGACGATGTCGACGTGCATCTTGTTGTTCGCGTACTCGACGTAGACGCAGCGGCACTTGCGGTTGTGCGGCATGTTGCCGTAGATCGAGTGATGGTGGATGACCTGGTAGACAGCGTTGATGTACTGCTGCACGTCTGACCAGTCGGGCTCCTCCTTCATCTGAACGAGGAAGTCGGCATCGAACGGCTTGCCGTTCTGCGGGCTGATGATCGTCTCCTGAGCCCAGGAGCCCTGCGGGATCTTCTTGACGAGTCGCGGGCCGAGGTCCGGATCCGCCTTGAGCGCCGCGTAGATGGCATCGACGCGACCCGCGAGAACGTTCAGGTTGAACTGGCTGAGGTTGACCGTGTTCTTCAAGAAGTTGTCGAAGTAGTCGGTGTGCTTCATTGGGCTTCCCCCGTGGTGGTAGGCGTTGGCGATGCGGTGACCGGCTCTCCGATCCGGCCGTGTGCGCGTGGGCGAGGTCGAAGCGGTGGCCGGTCACGTATTGACCTGGACGACGGGTGTGTAGGTCCCGTTCTGCCGCTCGTACACCTCGATGGGAGGCTGCGCCCCGCGCATGAAGGCGCGTCCCATCTCGATGACGGAAGAGAGCGGCGCGGCGGCGACGAGGTGCCACTTCGTTGCTCCGGGGCACGTCGTCTCGACCTCTGCGAGCAGGCTCCGCCAGCGGTCGGCGAAGTTCCGCAATGTGCCCGGGCGTGCGAAGAGACCAGGACCGAAGCGATCGGCCTCGGGCCGGATCTCGAAATACGGCAGCCCCCGCAGCGCATCCGGGAGGTTGCTCTTCTGGACCTCCGCGGTGAGCGAGGCGGCGAGGACGACCTCCGTGGCCGGGGCGGAGCCGACAGTGGTGCGGGTGGAGAAGTCGTGGATCGGGGCGGTCTCGTCCCAGCGCCAGCCCTGGTCTCCGTCGCGGTGCTTCTGGTAAAGCCGCGTGTCGGTCTTGTCGTCAAGCCGCGAGCCCAGGTACACGAGCAGCGGGATCGGGGCGATCGCAAAGATCGACAGGTGGTCGACGAGCCCGCTCGCGACTGCCTGCTCGACCAGTTCCAGGGTGTGGTTGATCTCTTCTTGGGCGGCGATCCAGTAGGAGGAGCGGCTCGGGTCACCCGCGATGTGGCAGAGGAAGTCTCCCTGCCATCGACCGTCCGCGAGGCCGAGGTAGCCGTCGGCCAGGAGCGCGTCGGCCGTTTGCCGCTGAGAGGCGAAGGCGGTGGCCCCCCGCACGAGACCGCCCACCCGGATCGCCGCGGTCCGGCGCAGCCCGCCGCTGGTGGCGGCCACCCGGACACGGTCCTCGTGCGCCTTCTTGAGGGCGCGGAGTCGCTCGGTCGTGAAGTACGGGGCGTGATCCTCATCGTCGATCAGACGGTGGCAGGCGTGGCAGAGCAGGAGGAGGTTCTCCTCCGCTTCCCGATCCGCAAGGTCCTCGGCGAGCCCGCGGGGCGAGCCGGGAGTGGCAGTGGCGCCGACGTTGTGCGCCAGTTCCCCGACCAGGACGGTGTGGAAGAAGTTGCGGTGTTCGAGCAGGCTGGTGGAGCACATGACGCAGCACCCGGCGGCTCGCGCCCCGACAGCGAGTCGCACCGCGGCCTTAATGTTCCCCCGCTTGACGGAGGTGTCCCGGACCTGGTTCAACGCCATAGATCAGAAGCTACCGGGACTATCTGACAGAACCGGAGCGCTGTGCGCCGCCACCTCTGTCGTCACCTGCCTTACCGCTGGCATCCTCGTCGCGGTCAACAGCTCCTGATCGGCCGAGGCTGCGCTGACCGGCGGCGCCTCGGCCGCCATCGCGGCGTCCGTCGCCGCGGCACTGGGCGGGCCGTAGACCCGTGCGGACGCGGTCTGCCGGTCGCGACAGCCGTGCCCGTTCGAGCCGACGGATCCTGCCATCTGGGCACAGTGTCCAGGCGGCAGGACCCATCGGCCATGCGGAGATGCGGTCAGGCCGCGCGCTGGTGGGGATCAGGGCCCGCGGGTGGCATTGGCTGCGGCAGGTGTAGCCGGTCGGGACGCTCCAGACGGGTGAACGCACCATTGCCACGACGCTGGGTGTTGGTCCGCAGGGGCCAGAGGGCGGCCAGCTGGCCCAGTCCGAGGCGACCAGTGCTACTCGAAGTCAGGGGGAGCCAGCGGAGCAGGGTGGCATCCAGGTGCTGATCGGGTTCGGCGAGGTCCGCGGCCGTGGTCGCGACGGGCACCCGCGCGGGCTGGTCAAGGGCGCGCAGCGCCTCGGTCAGGGCCGGGCCTCCCGGCGGGTCGTGGTGGTCCAGATCAGGATCGGCGTGATGATCCTGGTTTCCTTGGCGAGCCGGTGGTAGCCGTCGAGCTTGAGGGCGAGGCGGCGTAGCGGTTCGGTGCCGTAGTCCAGTTCGAGGAACCATTCGATCTCGGTGCCGCGCTGCGCCAACCGGCCGTAGGCGTCCGGGCGGACGATGTCCCCGTACAGCACCGCGCACCGTTCCTCAGGCCACCACGCCGTGAGCCGGCCGGTGGCGTGGGGCTGGCGGGCGTGGTGGATCAGCCGGGTGAACATCCCGTTGACCGGGACCCGGTGGGCCAGATACAGGGAGTGGGCGATGCCCATGGCCCGGTCATGCTGGTAGTCGATCTTCTTCGGGTCCAGGCCGTCCTCGTGCGCGAGGACGGCGGCGCCGGCGACGTCGAGGACGTAGTGCATGGGCGACAGGCCGCTGACGGCCAGCGGCTGGAACCGGTTGAGGACCTGCCAGCGGTACAGCTCCAGCAGGCGGATGTTCGCTGACCGGCGGGTGATCCAGCCGAGTTCGACGATCTGGTGGGTGGTCAACACCCGGTGTTCGTGGATCATGTGGGTGATCCACCGGTCCCGGAGGGTGAGGTGACGGGCCAGCCACAACTGCTGCTCACCACTGGACACGATGCGGGCGGTGGGCCGGGCGTAGGTGCGGCGGCCGAGATAGGTCTGCTGTGGAGGATTCGTGATCACGCGGAGAGGTCTCCCAAGGGGTCGTCAGGCAGGCGGAGGCAGGCGAACGGGCAGGGTGGACGGACGGCTGTGGATGAGGCGGGGGTGCGCGGGGCGCGTCCGCACCTGGACACGCCGCACGCCAGCACGCGGGGTACACGCTGGTTCCGCCCGTCGGGGCGGGGCCGTCATCCGACCGCGGCCAGCACACCCGTCCCGGCCGGCTCGACCCGGCCGAGATCAACCCTGTCGACGTCGTCCGGCCCGACCGCCCCCGGCAGCCCATCCGCCGCCCGGTCGTCGGCGTGCGACGCGGTCACGGCTGTGGTGGTCTTGGGGAGGTCTGCGTTCGCGGCGTGTTCTTCCAGCACTCGGTGAGCCTCAGTGCGCAGCTGCGCGACCGCGCCCGCGCGCTTCGAGCCGACTTTCAGCCGCTTGCGCAGCTCGTCCGAGGAGATCGGACGGCGGTGCTCCTCCCAGTAGCGGGCATCCTCGCGCCGCGCAACACACAACTGGCGGCGGCGGCGATGACTTCGAGTGCGGTGCTGCCGAACGGGATCCGCAGGTCCTGGTGGTCGGGGTTCACGGGCACATCCTGACGCCCAGTAATTGTTCTTTCCCTGGGGCCTGAGAAGATCATAAAGGGGTATTTCGCTTCCGGTCACCCGGTGGACGACCAGGTCCTGGGTGGCGTGGGTGGCGCCTGACACGAGACCGGTGAGTGGACCGGATGGTGTTGTCGACGCAGCCGACGGGGCATTTCAACACCCCGCTCACGCCCACCATGAACGACGCCAACAGGATACCCAGCGCGGCGCGGGACACGTGGACAGGTCCTTCCCATGCCCGTGTGGCGATCCGTGATGCGTTGACGTTCTGTGACGAGAAATGTCACGCTATCGATCTTGAAATGGGAACAGAAAGAGAACACCCTTCCCGTCACGTGGCGGAACTCCGTGTCAAGCTACGACACTCGATCAAACCGCTGAGCTGCGAAAACGGTGGGATATGGTCCGTGCCGGCATTCGCCGGCACGGACCATATCGGACTTGTAATCGAGCGGTTAGGGGTTCGAATCCCCTCGCCGGCTCTCCTCTGACCTGGGCATTCGCCGTTGGCGCGCTCCCGGAGTGATCGTCGTGTACCCAGCGGTGTACCCCAGCCGCTCACGTCGCGTCTTCGTCATCCGCTTCGCCCTCGCCCGGTTCCTTGGCCGTGTCCCCGGGTTGCTCACGGCCCATAACCAGTCCGTCGAGACGCGCCACGGCGTCTTCCTGGGCTTCGGGAAGCACGTGGGCGTAGGTGTTCATGGTGAGGTTGATCGTGGAATGGCCGAGTAGTTCCATGATTACCCTCATGGGGACGCCTTCGGCGACAAGGAGCGTGGCGAACGCATGTCTGAGATCGTGAAGCCGTGCCCACGGGAGCCCGGCCGCTGCACGGATCGCGGTGAACCGCCTGTTGACGTTGCGTGGGTCGAGAGGTGTCCCGATCGCTGAGGCGAAGACAAGGTCATGATCTGTCCAGTCCGGACCGGCAGTGGTTCTGGCGACATCCTGGGAATAGCGATGCTCCTTGAGGATGTCGATGAGCGAACCGGGCAGTGGCAGCGTGCGATGTGACCGGACGGTCTTGGCCGGCATGAACATCAGCGTTCCGTTCGCCCGCTGCAACGTGCGCCGGACGTGCAGCACTCCCGCCTCGAGGTCGATGTCGTCCCAACGCAGGCCGAGGACTTCCCCCCGT
>NZ_CAKJTR010000132.1:13994-14862 GCF_917627355.1 Protofrankia sp. Cj3
CGCAGGCCCAGCATCAGACCACACATGAAGATCGGCCCGTACGGGTCGTCGTGCATGGCTCGGGTGAGCGCCCGGACGTCATCGACGTGCAGGGCACGGAGCCGCCGCAGCGGCACCGACGGTCCTTTGACCGCCTTCGCGACGTTGCGGGGTACGAGGTCGAGCCGGTGCGCGTCCGCGAGCGCGTTACGTAGCACCCCATGGATGAACTGAAGGCTACGGGGCGAGCGCCCGGCATCCCGAGCTTTCCCGATCAGCCTGGTGACGTCGGACGGGGTGAGTTTCAGGAGTTGGACCCGGCCCACCACCGGCACGATGTAGAGATCGACGGCCCACCGGTACCCGGCGAGGGTGGTGGGACGGGTTCCGTCCTCTCCCTTCATCCGGAGCCATTCGGTCAGCCACTCCGAAACGGTCCGGTTCGGAGCGGTCAGGTTCACGCCCTGTTCCGCAGCTTTCTGGATTTCCTTGAGCTTGCGCCGGCATTCCTTTTCGGTCTTGGCATAGACGGTCTTGCGGACGCGCTTCCCGTCGATCCAGCCGAGGTCGACGCGCCCGACCCACAGGCCGTCACTGGCCCGCTGAAAGAGTGCTCCGTCCCCGTGGCTTCGCCGCCGGTCTCGGCGGGTGGGGGTGTTCGGTGTCTGGCGCTCCGAGCCGTGACGGTCAGGGTCGGTGGGTTCGTTGCCGTCCGTGGGGTCGGCCGGGTCCTGCCGCTTGCCGGACATGATGAAAGATCACTCCTTGCCGAAAGGTGAAAAACAGGGAGAAATTGCCGGAGGAGGCGTGATACTCCGGGGTTCCGGTCCTCTGGGCGCGGGAGGGTCTGCCGGGAAACCGGCCGCGTCCAGGGCACTACGTGTCACTG
>NZ_CAKJTR010000133.1:0-2264 GCF_917627355.1 Protofrankia sp. Cj3
ACGCCGAGCCCGATATCGATGCCCTCCATGTCCGCATCGCGGACGAAGCGTACGCCCTCTCGGGCAACACACCGGGCGACTCCTATCTTCGAATAGACAAGATTCTCGATCTCTGCCGGGCAAGTGGCGCCGACGCCGTCCACCCCGGCTACGGCTTCCTGTCGGAGAACGCCGACTTCGCCGAGGCGGTCATCGCCGCGGGCATGACCTGGATCGGGCCGCCGCCCGAGGCCATCCGGCGCTTGGGTGACAAGACCGCGGCCCGGCACATCGCCCTTGCCGTGGGGGCGCCGCTCGCCCCCGGCACCGCCGATCCCGTTGGCGGCATCGAGGAGGTCCTGGCCTTCGCGGATCAGTACGGGCTGCCGGTCGCCATCAAGGCAGCCTTCGGCGGTGGCGGGCGTGGGCTCAAGGTCGCGTGGAACAGCGACGAGCTGCCTGAGCTCTTCGAAAGCGCGGTCCGCGAGGCCACCGCCGCGTTCGGCCGGGGTGAGTGCTTCGTCGAGCGCTACCTGGACCAGCCCCGCCACGTCGAGACCCAGATCCTCGCGGACACCCACGGCACAGTCGTCGTCGTCGGCACCCGGGACTGCTCGTTGCAGCGGCGCTACCAGAAACTCGTCGAGGAGGCCCCGGCGCCGTTCCTCACCGAGGAGCAGCGCACGTCGCTTTATCAGGCCTCTCGGGCCATCTGCCGGGAGGCCGGCTACGTGGGCGCGGGCACGGTCGAGTTCCTCGTCGCCCGAGACGGGATGATCAGCTTCCTCGAAGTCAACACCCGCCTGCAGGTCGAGCATCCCGTCACCGAGGAGACCAGCGGCATCGACCTCGTTCGCGCGCAGTTCCGCATCGCCGAGGGTGAGGCACTCGACCCGACCGACCCGGCCCCCCGGGGGCACTCGATCGAGTTCCGTATCAACGGCGAGGATCCCGGGCGTAACTTCCTGCCGGCCCCGGGCACGGTCACCCGGTTTGTCGCGCCCACCGGGCCGGGTGTGCGGGTCGACACCGGTGTCGAGTCCGGCACCGTTATCGGCGGCGCCTTCGACTCGCTGCTCGCCAAGCTGATCGTCACTGGCGCGAGCCGGACCGAGGCGCTGGAACGCGCCCGCCGCGCGCTGGCCGAGATGGCCGTCGACGGTATGGCCACGGTGCTGCCGTTCCATCGGGCTGTCGTACGGGATCCGGCTTTCGCGCCGGGGGACGCGACCGAACCGTTCCGAGTGCACAACCGCTGGATCGAGACCGAGTTCGACAACACGATCCCGGTCTTCACTGGCGGCGCGGACGCCGAAACCGCGCCGGTGGAGCGAGAGTCGGTGGTGGTGGAGGTCGGCGGCCGGCGTCTTGAGGTTGTCCTGCCCGCTGGCCTCGGATCGGCGGCCGCTCCGGCGGCCGGTCGCGCGGCTCCGCCCCGGAGACGCTCCGGCGCGAAAGCAACGAAGGCCGTTGCTGGGAACGCACTGACCAGCCCCATGCAGGGCACCATTGTCAAGATTGCTGTCAGTGACGGCGACACCGTCGAAGCCGGTGATCTTATCGTCGTCCTGGAGGCGATGAAGATGGAACAACCGATCACCGCGCATCGGGCGGGTGCCGTGGCCGGGCTCACCGCGACCGTCGGTGCCGTCGTCTCCAGTGGCGCCGTCCTCTGCGAGATCACAAGCGACCGGCAATAGGGGTGTGGATCAAGGAAAGGGGCTGGGGCACCTGCCCCAGCCCCGCGACGCCGCACCCCCTGCTGCCGGTCGCCCCAGGGACTGATCCCGGCCGCTTCCCGGCCGGCTGACAGACTCCCGGGAAACCTGTCCGTAGGCTGGCGAGTGTGGCAGCAGGCATGGAAGCGGGCATGGAAGAGGGCCGGGTTCCCGGGGACGGGTCGGTGGACCCAGGCGGCAAGCGGCCGGTGTCACCCGAGCGACCGCCCTTTGCCGGGCTGGTGTATTACCTGGTGGGCGGAACGCTGCCCCCGCGGTACACGCCATGGGTGTCGCACGATCTGACAGGTCCGCGGTGGCGGGTCCGGCAGGCTTCCCGCCCGCCGTTGGTTATGCTGCCATTCGCGATCATGTTCGCGCTGCTACCCGGGCGGCTGGAGGTCCGGCTCACCATCTCGATCTTCCTGCTCGTCGCGACGGTGGGACTCGGATTCGCCACCGCTGGCCACTTCCGCAACCGGCGCCTCGTCCAGCACGGTCTCGCACCGGTCCTCCCGCCCGAGGAAGACGACGGCATCGACCTTTAGAGCGCCCGGCAATAGGGGA
>NZ_CAKJTR010000133.1:2623-7741 GCF_917627355.1 Protofrankia sp. Cj3
TTAGAGCGTGTTTGAGATCGGGCTTTCGATCAGTGAGCCGCGTCCAGGCGGCTCCTGGCCGCGTCACCGCGGCGGCTTTGGGCCACCAGGGCACGCTCGGTCGACCGTCATGCGTGTTGATCGACCGAGCAAGCCCTAGAAACTGGCGAACAGGTCCCGGGGCATGGCGATCCGCGCGGCTTCGGACAACGACCCGGAGACCGATGGGTAGATCGCGAATGTGTGGGCAACCTGGTCGACGGTCAGGCCGTTGGCGACCGCCAGCGACACCGGGAAGATCAGTTCTGACGCCCGGGGCGCTACGACAACCCCACCCAGAACGCTGCCGCTGCCAGGCCGACAGAACAGCTTGACGAAACCGTCCGTGACGGCCTCCATCTTCGCCCGCGGGTTCCGGGCAAGCGGGAGGATCGTCGTATGCGCCGCGACCGCGCCTGACTCGATCATCCGTTGGGAGATGCCGACGGTCGCGATCTCCGGCTCGGTGAAGATGTTCGACGACACGGTACCCAGCCGCAGTGGGGTGACCGCCTCACCGAGCGCGTGCCACATGGCGATCCTGCCCTGCATGGCGGCGACGGACGCCAGCGGCAGCACCCCGGTACAGTCACCAGCGGCGTAGACCCCCGGCACCGATGTCCTCGACATCCGGTCGACCTCGATATGGCCGGTCGTGTTCAGGCGTATCCCGACGTCGGTCAGACCGATCTCCGATGTGCGCGGCACCGAACCGACGGCCATCAGGACGTGGCTGCCACTGATGATCCTGCCGTCCTCGAGCTCGACCTCCACACCGTCGGCGACCCGGCGGGTCGCTGCCGCCCGGGAGCAGCCCAGCACCGTGACACCCCTGCGCCCGAACACATCCTCCAGGACCCGGGCCGCGTCGGGATCCTCCCCAGGCAGCACCCGGTCGCGGGAGGAGATGAGTGTCACCTGCGCACCGAGCGCCCGGTAGGCGCTGGCGAACTCGGCGCCGGTGACGCCGGAACCGACCACGATCAGATGTTCGGGCAGCCTGTCGAGGTCGTAGAGATGGCGCCAGGTGAGAATTCTCTCACCGTCAGGTATCGCGGTCGGCACGATCCGCGGCGACGCACCGGTGGCGATCAACATGATGTCGCCGAAGAACGCCTCACCAGAATCGATCTCGACGACATGCGGACCGACCAGCCGCCCGCGGGCGTGCACAACCCGGACGGCCTCTTTTTCCAGTCGGGTCTCGATGTCACGGGACTGCGCCTGGGCAAGCCCCCGTACCCGGGCGTAGACCCGCTCGATGTCCACACCAGCACCGGCAGGCAGCTCACAACCGGGTGCCGCCATGGCATCCCAGCCCGCTTCCGGCAGCACGAAACCGCCGTCTCGCAGCCGGACACCGAGCGAGGGCGCCGCGGCCAGGGCCGTCATCGCCGCCGATGTGGCGATCAGGGCCTTCGATGGAACACAGTCAGTAAGGACGCAGGCACCGCCCATCCCATCCGCATCGATGAGTGTGACAAATGCCCCCAGCTCAGCTCCGACAAGGGCCGCCTCATACCCACCGGGCCCCCCTCCAAGGATGACAATTCGCGGCACGTGCGCGCTCCCTTCCGTGGGCGGCGTTCCCATCAGCTATCTTGCCTCCTGCCGCGCGCCGTACCACTGGGATCGGACCGACTTTCGTACAATCAGGGAAAGGTAACCCGCCGGCCCGGTGCGTCAGCACAGTCGGGGAGAACGTGGGTACGGTAGGCGCCAGTGGAGATCCTTGAGATACGCCGTCACCCCGGCCGCGATGGCCGCGACGAAAGAGCCCGCGAGAGGCGTACGCCATGACCATGTACGCCGCCTACGGCAGCAACCTCGATCCGGCCCAGATGAAGGAACGTGCACCACACGCTCCGGTCATCGGGACCGGCTGGATACACGGCTGGAGACTCACCTTCGGTGGCGAGGACGTCGGCTGGGAAGGCGCGCTCGCCACTATCGTCGAGTCCCCCGGCTCCCATGTCTACGTGATGCTCTACGACATCGACCGGCGTGATCTGCGGCAGCTCGACGTGTGGGAGGGTGCCGACGCCGGCCTCTACACCCGCATCCGCGTGCGCGTTTCCACCCTGGACGGCGACGCGCTTGCCTGGGCGTACGTCCTGGACGCCTACGAAGGCGGGCTGCCGTCCAAACGGTACGTATCGATCATGGCCGACGCGGCGGAGCGAGCCGGTGCTCCGGCCGACTACGTCGCCCAGCTACGCATGCGCCCAACCGCGTAAGAGCGCCCAGCGGCAAGTGCGTGGAGCAAGGAGCGAGGCTGGGGAGCGATGGCGTGAGGGGCCCCGGGCTCGCCCCGTCGCCTACGAGTTGTCGATCGGAGCGGAGCGCAACGCCGGTTCCTGCTGCTGGACAGTCTGCCCACGCGCGGCCAGCTCGTCGCTCAGCAGCCCGAGGATGCGCACGAGGTCGGCCTGATCTTGCGCGGACAGCACATCGAACAGCGTCGAAGCGCGTTCGACGTGTTCGCGACCGACCCTGTCCACGACGCGTTCACCCTTGCTTGTCAGGGTGATGAGCGTCGCCCGGCGATCCCGCGGATGGCGGGCGCGGCGGACCAGGCCTTCGTGCTCAAGGGTGTCGACAAGCCCGGTGATGGCCCGAGCTGTCGTTCCGAGATCATCAACAAGATCACGCATGATGGGCGGATGCGGATGGTGTCGCAAAGCCGACAGCAGCCGCACACCAGCCGGACTCACACCATCGAGACCGACAGTGGCCTGAAGATAGCGCACCCAGGCTGGCCCAAAACGAACAAAAGCATAAAAAACACGCTCACACAGAGGGCGCTCCGGTTCATTACTGTGAGCCATGTATCGGTTACCCATAAGACAAACCGTTACTGGTTTCACAATCACCGGTGGTACTGTTACCTGCGTCAACATGCGTGAGCACAGATCACCTTAACTAGTGGGGAGACCCCGATGTCGGCGCTCGCACGTTGGTGCCTCCGGCACCGTCGTCTTGTGATTCTTTTCTGGATCGTTGCCTTCGCGGTCGGCGGCGCGACAGCCGGCATCACCACCAAACGGCTGACCTTCGACTTCTCCCTACCCGGCCAGCCCGGCTTCGAGACCTCCCAGAAGATACTCGCGACCTACCACACCGAGGGCCAGGGAGCGCCGGACATCCTGGTGCTGGCCGCGCAGCCCGGCGACAAGGTCGACGACCAACAGGCGGCGGACGTCTTCGCCGCGGTCGAACACGACGTGCCCGGCGTGCGGGTTGTCGGGAAGGCCGCGACCGGCGACAACGTCTTCACCACCGTCGACGGGCGAGCCCAGTTCGCCTACGTCTTCTACCCACCGCAGACCAGCTTCGCGTCCGCGACCCTGGACAAGCTGAAGACGTCAATCGCCGCCCACACACCGGCATCGCTGACCGGGACCGTCACCGGCATAGAGGAACTCCAGACCAACGGCGGCTCCAGCGGTGGGCCGGGGGTACTGGTCGAGACCCTGCTCGCCGGTGTCGGCGCCCTGGCGATCCTCGCGTTCGTCTTCGCCTCCATGCTCGCACTGGTGCCGCTGCTCGTCGCGGCGGTGTCGATCACGTCGACCTTCCTGATCCTGCTGGGGCTGACCGTCTTCGCGGACGTGTCGTTCCTGGTGCAGTTCCTCGTCTCCCTGATCGGCCTCGGCGTCGCCATCGACTACTCGCTGCTGATCGTCACCCGGTGGCGCGAGGAACGTGCCCACGGCCGGGAGAACCACGACGCGATCGTGGCCTCGATGGAGTCGGCGGGCCACGCCGTGCTGTTCAGCGGTCTCACCGTCGCGATCGGCCTGGTCGCCCTGGTCGTCATCCCGGTGCCCTTCCTGCGCTCCATCGGCTACGGCGGGATGCTCATCCCGGTGGTCAGCGTGGCGGTCACCACCACCCTGCTGCCCGCTCTGCTCGGCGGCATCGGCCCGCGGGTCGACTGGCCGCGGATCCGGCACGAGAACACCGCGAGCCGGTTCTGGACCAGGTGGGCATCGCTGGTCGTGCGCCGCCGCTGGATCGCCGCCGGCGTCGGACTCGCCATCCTTACCGCCCTGATCATTCCATTCTTCGGGGTCCAGATCGGCACGGCGCAGTCCTCGTCGCTGACGAAGACCGGGCCCGCCTACGAGGCGCTGAAAGTCCTTGAGGACGGCGGTGCGCCGACAGGCATCCTCACCCCGGCCGAGATTCTGGTCGACACGTCGGCGTCCGCCGACGTGGTGCAGCGCGTGCGCGCGGTGGACGGCGTGGCCACCGCGACGGCCCCGACCGGCCCGGCGTCGAACCGGGCCGGCACGTCGATCGTCCTCGCCGTGCCGACCAACGAGACCGCGGGCGGCAGCAGCACCGACCCGATCCGGCGGATGCGGTCCGCCCTGGACAACGTGCCCGGGTTCATCGGTCTGACCGGGATAGGCGCCCTGCAGCTGGACTACATCCATGCTGTCTACGGGGCGTTCCCGCTGGCGCTCGGCCTGATAGTCCTGATCACCTACATCTTGCTGGTACGTGCTTTCCGTTCGCTCCTGCTGCCGCTCAAGGCGGTGTTGTTCAACCTCATATCGCTGGGGGCGACGGGCGGCGCCGTGGTGCTCTTCTGGCAGCACGGGTACGGCTCGGAGGCGATCTACGGCATCAAGGCCACCGGCTCCGTCACCTTCTGGCTGCCCCTGATGATCTTCGCATTCCTGTTCGGCCTGTCCATGGACTACGAGGTGTTCATCCTCGCCCGCATCCGGGAGGAGTACGACGCCAGTGGTGACACCAACGCCGCCGTCATCGAAGGAGTCGGCCGTACCGGGCGGCTTGTGACCTCGGCCGCGCTGATCCTCTTCCTGTCGTTCCTGTCGCTGTCAAGCGGACCGCAGACCGACATCAAGCTGTTCGCGACCGCGCTCGGCTTCGGCATCCTGCTGGACGCCACCGTTGTCCGGATGCTGCTGGTGCCGGCGCTGGTGTCGCTGTTCGGCGCGTGGAACTGGTACCTGCCGGACTGGATGGCGAAACTGCTGCGGGTGCGCGAGTCCCACGCCCACAGCGGTTCGAGTATTCCGGCCGCCGCGAGCCCACAGCCAGGCCGAGGTGCCGAGGTGCCGAGTT
>NZ_CAKJTR010000133.1:8419-9520 GCF_917627355.1 Protofrankia sp. Cj3
CCGATAAGCCATGTGTCCCGGGTTGGGTTGATTGTTGCTGGGCGGCCCAGCCCGGGATCTTGTTCTGGTAGATCAGCACGCTGGTTTCGTCAGCACGACGCGCTGGCCCGCTCCAGCCCACGCAGAGCGGACGCGGCAAGGAACCGGACGCCCGTCCCGATCGCGGCCTCGTCCACGTCGAAGGTGCCCTGATGCAGGTCGTAGGTGTGCCCGCCGGGGGAACGGGTACCAAGACGAGCAAGCGCGCCGGGGACATGGTCGAGGTACCAGGCGAAGTCCTCACCACCGAGGGACTGCATGATCGGTATCTCCGCGCCTGGCGCAAGCACGCGCTGTAGCGCTGTCCGGAACACCTCGATGATTTCGGCACTGTTCACCACCGGAGGTACCCCGCGCCGGTAATCGAGGGCGAGGCTCGCCCCGTAAGGGGCGACGATCTGTTCGGCGAGCCGGCGCACGAGCGTGGGCACGTCCTCCCAGGTGTCCCGGGACAGCGTGCGAACCGTCCCGGCGATACTGCCCGCCCGCGGGATCGCGTTGGCCACAGTGCCAGCCTCGATGTGCCCCCACACCAGCGACAGTGAAGAGCGTGGATCCACCAGGCGGGACAACGCCGCGGGCAGTTCCACCGCCAGCCTGGACAACGCGTAGATCAGGTCAACCGTGTTCTGCGGACGTGACGTGTGACCGCCAGGGCCGCCGAGGGTGATCCTGACCGAGTCGGCGGCCGAGGTGACAGGACCAACGCGCAGGCCGATGCTCCCGACGTCCAGGGACGGGTCGCAGTGCACCGTCATGGCGGCGGACACCGGCTTGAGCACACCGGCGTCGATCACGTCCAGCGCACCGCCCGGCATGGTCTCCTCGGCCGGCTGGAACACGAGCCGGACCGTTCCCGTGAGCGGGCTGACACGGGCGAACTCGGCGAGTGCCAGCCCCGCCCCCAGCACGACAGCCGTGTGGACGTCGTGGCCGCAGGCATGGCAGACACCGGGAACGGTCGAACGGTAGGGCACCTCTTTCACGTCCAGCAGCGGTAGCGCATCGATGTCGGCACGCACCATGACCATGGGTACGTCAGGCCGGTCCAGGCTGGCGGCC
>NZ_CAKJTR010000133.1:9963-15567 GCF_917627355.1 Protofrankia sp. Cj3
CCGCATCCCGACAGACCGGGCCGATGTCACACCACAGGCCTGTCCCAGCCGGCAGCAGGTGCGGAGTCAACCCGGCAGCTGACAGCCGAGCCGCGATCGCGCGAGTTGTCCGATGTTCCTGTCTACCCAGTTCCGGATGGGCATGAAGGTCACGCCTGAACGCGACAAGCTCGCCTTCATGCTGATTCAGCCAGGCGGCGACCGCGTCAGCCGCGCTCGCTGTCATGCCGGCCGCCCGGACTGCGCCCACTGCCCACACGCATATCGTGCGCCCGCCCGAAAGACCTGATCAGGGCGGATATTCCTGTACAGCAAGGGCCTGGCCCCACCTCTCCACCAGCGCCGGCCCGGATTCACGGCACGGGCCGGCGAAACTCCATCTCCTGAAGCAGGGTATCCACCACGGCGGTCAGATCCCCATCAGCCCGCCTCGCCGCCGTCCGCTGTCGCTCGCTGCTCGAACCGACATCCACAATGTGCAGGACGTCAGCCAGTTCGCCAGGACACGCCAGCCGGCGCGCCACCGGCAGGAGATCCTCCACCAGGTCAACGAGGTCGTCGCGGACGCTGCGCGTCGTACCTCGCTCATCCACCATGATCTCGGCGTCAAGGCCATAGCGGGCCGCCCGCCATTTGTTCTCCTGGACAACCCATCGATGTGGTGTCGGCAACGTGTAGCCCCGGTCGAGCTGAACGTTCATCCGGTCGACAAGACACTGCGTCAGAGCGGCGACCGCCCCGACCTCCAGCAGTGTCGGCAAGCCGTCACAGACACGCAGCTCCACCGTGCCGAAGTTCGGGTGGGGACGGACATCCCACCACACCTCGCGGATGCTCTCGGCCGCGCCAGCCGACGCCATCGTGCCCATGAACCGCTCGAACTGCCCCCAGTCGGAAAGCAGCTGCGGCAGACCCGCTGTGGGCAGGAGCTCGAACAATTTCGAACGCGTCGATGCCAGTCCCGTGTCCGCGCCCAGCCAGAACGGTGAGGATGCGGACAGTGCGAGAAAGTGCGGGATATAGGCGGCGAGCGCGTTCACGATGGGGATCGCCTTTTCCGGTGAACGGACCCCGACGTGCACATGCACGCCGAAGACCAGCAAACGCCGCACGACCCACTGCATACGGTCCACCAGCGAGAAGTAGCGGGGGTCGGGACTGAGCCGCTGCGTGTCATAGTGGGTGAGCGGATGGGTCCCGCTGCACGTCAGCGCGAGCCCCCGCGATTCGGCCAGATCTTCCAGGAAACAGACGGTTGCCAGGAGGTCGCTGGTGGCCTCGGACACCGTGTCACAGATACCGGTAACGACCTCGATGGTCGACTCGAACAGCTCGTACTTGGCCCGTGGCTCGGCATCCCGGCCAATTTTGTTCTGGTACTCGTCGAGAATGCTGGTCGCCGCCCCGCGAAGGTGACGGGTGTCGCGGTCGACCAGCTGCAACTCCCACTCGATGCCGAGACTGGACGTCGGCGACGACGAGAACGGTATCCGCATTCCCTGGCCTCCCGCTGCATCCGGCTGCCGCGTCCCGTCCCCGAACCGCGCTCCCCGCCCGCCGGGCCTGCACCAGCCGACACCGTGACTGAGACGGATGCGTCGGTCATACCCGCGGGGCAACGCGCAACGCCCAACGCGCGAGACTGCCGACAAGGCACGCAAAAAGATCAACTCGGTGCACACTTCTCGCGCTGCCGGAGAGCCGCGGGACGCTGGAACAGGACGCGCTAACCGAGTAACCGTAAGTCCCAGCGCCACGGTCCGGAGGCTTTCGCCATGAATCGTGCGCATAATTTGCGCACGGCGCGCCTACGCCGAGGGCAGTACCCGGATGCCCAGCTCACGCAGTTGGCGCGGCTCGATCTCGGTGGGGGCACCCGTCATCGGATCAAGACCGGACTGGGTCTTCGGGAAGGCGATGACCTCGCGGATGTTGTCCTCACCCGCCAGGATCGCCACCAGCCGGTCGATTCCCACGGCGAACCCGCCGTGGGGCGGCGCGCCGAAGGAGAACGGCGTGAGGAAGAAGCCGAAGCGGCGGTCAGCCTCGGCCGCGGAGATCCCGAGCGCGGCAAAGATCCGCTGTTGCAGCTCGGGCTCATGGATCCGGATCGAGCCCGAGCCCAGCTCCCAGCCATTGAGGACCAGGTCGTAGGCGCGGCTGCGCACTGCCAGCGGCTCTGTTTCGATCTTGTCGACATCATCGGGATGCGGGCGGGTGAACGGATGATGGCCGGGCTTGGGACGTCCGGTCTGCGCGTCGATCCCCACGAACAGCGGGAAGTCGACGACCCAGACATAGCGGAACCCGCCTTCGCCGACGGCCGGGCGCCCGAGATCGTTGCGCAGCTGGCCGAGCACCTCACACACCATCGCCCACTCGTCCGCGACGAGCAGGAGAAGATCACCGGTCTCACCGCCGGTCGCCTTCACGATCCCGGCGAGCTCGGCGGCGGACAGGAACTTCGCCACCGGGGACTCCAGCGTCCCGTCCGCGCCGACCCGCATCCACACCAGGCCCTTGGCCCCGAGCTTCTTGGCCCGGTCGGTCAGGGCGTCCAACGCCTTGCGGTTGTGCGTGGCCGAACCGCCGGGTACGCGGATGCCCTTCACCGCGGGTGCCCCGGCGAACGCCTGGAACCCGCTCGCCGTGAAGATCCCGGTCAGCTCCACAAGTTCCATGCCGAAACGCAGATCGGGTTTGTCCACCCCGAACCGGTCCATGGCGTCGTGCCAGGTGATCCGCTCGATCGGCGGCTGCGCGGCGCCGGTGACCGCCTCGGTCGCGGCCAGCACCGCGGCTGAGATCACCTCCAGCACGTCATCCTGGTCGACGAAGCTCATCTCCAGGTCAAGCTGGGTGAACTCGTACTGCCTGTCGGCCCGCAGGTCCTCGTCGCGCAGGCACCGGGCGAACTGGAAGTACCGGTCGGTGCCGCCGACCATCAGCAGCTGCTTGAACAGCTGCGGGGACTGCGGCAGCGCGTAGAAGCTCCCCGGCGTCTGCCGGGACGGCACCACGAACTCCCGGGCGCCTTCTGGCGTGGACGGCATCAACAACGGCGTCTCGACCTCGACGAAGTCGCGTGGTGCCAGCGCGGAACGCAGCGCGGCCAGTACCGCCGAACGGGTCCGCAGGTTGCGCTGCATGCGTTCACGGCGCAGGTCAAGATAACGATAGGCGAGCCGGGTCGACTCGTCGACCGAGCCGGCACGGTCGTCGATCGGGAACGGCGGGGGTGCCGCCGGGGCAAGCACCGTCACCGTGCAGTCGCGCAGCTCGACATCCCCAGTACCGAGGTTCGGGTTGACCGTCCCCTCGGGCCGGGCCACCACCGTGCCAGTGACGCGCAGGACGTATTCCGACCGGGCGTCGACGGACCCGTCCACCACGCACTGCACCTGGCCGGCGTGATCCCGCAGGTCGACGAACATCAACGACTGGCCGTGCTGGCGGCGGTGAGCCACCCAGCCGCACACCGTGACCGTCTCACCGATGTGCCCCGTGCGCAGCGCACCGCACAGGTGTGACCGCATCGCCGTCTTCATCGACCCGTCCGTCCCGCTTCCCTCGGCCCGTTCCCTCGGCCCGCGCCCCACATCGCGGGACGTGCCTGACCCGACCGACCTTACCGGCCGGGATCGCGGTGACCGATCGGATATTGCCGCGCGCCCGGCGTCACCCGATCCGGATCCGGCCTAACGAGGGCGGCGCAGGGCACGGATGAAACGGGAGAGCTCGGAGCGCAGGCTGGCCGGCACCCGCAGCACCTGCCGGCCGGCCGGGGTCGTCAGGTCCACCGTGATCAGCTCTCCGTGCTTACGCCCCTGGGACGCCGAGAGCACCCGCCGGTCGAAGGCGACATCGAAGTAGTCGCCTTCGCGCGGGAAGGGCGCGACGACCAGCAGCCGCCGGGTGGTGAGCAGGATCCAGCGGGACGTCCCCAGGCGGTGGCCGATGAACCGCTCGGCCCGCGCCGTCAGCACCCCCGGGCCGGATGGGGCGGTGAGCCGGCCGCGCAGCACGACCTCGGTGAACTCCCCCGGCTCCAGCGGAACCTCCGGCGGCCCGACCGTCCGCACCGGTCTCAGACGCATGCCTGCCAGCCTCCCACCGAACCGGTCGAAAGGTGCGCAATCATGCTCTCCGCACGCCCGGAGACCCGATGCCGCGCACCGGAGCGTCCCGCGCGGGGCCGCCCGGTCATAGCTCGGCGCCAGTGATACTTACCTACCACTGGCGCATCCTTGTGATACCAAACAGCCCTGTAGGTATCACAAGGACGCCGGGACGGTAGGTCAGTACCAGTGCGACGCGACTCCTTCGCTCCTGAGCAGTCGGGCTACATCGTCCGGGCCGAACGCGACTACCTCGCCTTCCTCCCGCCACCGTTGCCGCCCGCGCTCGACTTCGACCGGCCCCTGATCGGCCTGCTCTCCGAGGCCGACCGCGCGCTGGGCGAACTTGCCGGCGCCGGCCGGACGTTGCCGAACCCACGGCTGCTGGCCCGCGCCCTCGTCCGCCGGGAAGCTGTGCTGTCCAGCCGGATCGAGGGCACCCAGGCGTCCGTGTCGGATCTGGTCCTGTTCGAGGCGGACCGACCGACCCACGATGAAGGCGACGACGTCCGGGAGGTGTTCAACTATGTGACAGCGGTCGAACACGTCCTCGACCCGAACCGCCGGCTCCCCCTGAGCGTGTCGCTGCTACGGGAGGCACATGCCGTCCTGCTGAGCGGCGTCCGCGGCAACTACGCCACTCCTGGTGACGTTCGGCGAAGCCAGAACTGGATCGGGCCGCCCGGTTGCACCCTCGACGACGCAACCTACGTTCCGCCGCCCCCCGAGCGGTTGTGGGAATGCCTGGACTCGTTCGAGAAACATCTGCATGCCGACCACGACCTGCCACCGCTCATCACAATTGCGTGCACGCACTACCAGTTCGAGGCGATCCACCCGTTTCTCGACGGCAACGGCCGCGTCGGCAGGCTCCTCGTCGTCCTGCTGTTGGCCGAATGGGGGCTGCTGAACGCCCCGCTGCTGGACATCTCGGCCTGGATCGAACCGCGGCGCGATGAGTACTATGCCCGCCTGCTGCGGGTCTCCACCCATGGAGACTGGCCCGGCTGGGTGGGTTTCTTCCTTCGGGGTGTCGCCGAACAGGCCCGGGATGCAGTGCGGCGTTCCGCCACACTGCAGGCTCTGCGGGACGACTACCGCGCCCGGGTCGGTACCGCACGCTCGTCCGCGCTGTTGGCGGTACTGGTGGACGCCCTGTTCGAGATCCCGGCGCTGACCGTCAGCCGGGCTCGGCGCATCCTCGACGTGACGCACCGCTCCGCCAGCCTGAACGTCGCGAAACTGGTGGAAGCCGAAATCCTCACGGAGCTGCCCGGCCGTACCCGCAACCGTCTGTTCGTCGCGAACGGCATCCTCCAGGCGATCGATGGTCGCCCGGCCTCGTCCCCACAGCCCACGATGATCGAGTGATACTTAGGGAGCGCAGAAAAATAACACGTAGAGTCCCGGAACGGCGTCCGTTGGTGTGTTATGGGCGGCATGGACACAGCCGGGCTGGCCGTGAAGTTCGAGGCGATCTTCCCGC
>NZ_CAKJTR010000134.1:0-9675 GCF_917627355.1 Protofrankia sp. Cj3
GCCGTGCACCACCAGCGTAGACGCGGCGATCTCACCGATGACCTCGTCCGGCCGCAGCCAGAAGACCTCGTTGAGAATCGGCCGGCCGTGCCTGAGGGTCGGCGTAAAGGTGATCGCCCCCTGCTCGTTCAGCGTCCGGGCAGCCTCGTCGTCTATGTGATCGTCATGCCAGTACGGCCGGCTGTCAATCGTGCGCCACTTGTAGTTGAACTGCGGGTTGAGCAGTACCAGCCGGGACACGTCCGCCGGGCACTTGGCGGCGTAGTAGCCGCAGATGCCGCCGCCGAAGCTCGCGCCGAGCAAGGTCGCGTGGCCGACGCCGGTGGCCTCCTGGACGGTGGCCACGGCAACCCGGATGTCGTTGAGGATGGACGCCAGCGTCAGCTCCTCCTGCCGGCCCTCGCTTTCCCCGTGCCCCCGCAGATCGAAGCGCAGCGACGCCACACCGACATCCGCCAGCCCGGCGGCCAGCCGGGTGAAGAAACCGCCCTCCTCACGGGTGACACCGCCGCCGTGGACCAGGACCGCGGCGCGCTCCGCAGCCGCCTCCGGCGTCGCCAGCGTCGCGGCCAAGTGCAGCCCATCGAGCGTGTGAAGCGAGGTCACGGTCTCGTGCACGGGCATGGCCTCCTTCCTCCTTCGGCGTCGCGGTCGTCGGCCATGGCCATCCTCTGGCGAACAGTCGGCCTTGGCCAAGGCCGGTCGCCGCGTGGGAGATCCCAGTCCAGCACCCGCAGGCCATCGGCGCCCCGTTGCCGCACAGCCAGGTCATCTCCTCGGCGGCTGCTGCCGTCGCGCTGTTCATGTACGCGGACCAGTGGCAGAGGCGCCAGACGCTTCCGCCCCGAGCACCATGCCGCAGCAGAACGACGAGGGTACTCAGCGGGCGTCGATCGTCCCCAACCCCGCCCAGTCCGCCATCCCGGCTGTGATCAAAAACTTGACCTTGGCCTGGCCCTCCACGCGCACGACGTCGGTGAAGCATGCGCACTCTGTCAGCGGGCGACTTGCTGCCACGCACACCACGATGCCGGTCACCTGGAGTCCCCGCGCGGCGGCGATCAAGTTCTCACCGACCGCCGGCAGCGGCAGCCGCTTCACCAGTTCTGCCGCGAACTGCCGCTCGACGGAGGAGCGATTGAGCAGCTTAAGCGTCCGGTCGGTGACCTCAACCAGCCCTTCCCGAAGCCGGTCTTGCGCATCCAGGATGGTCCGTGCCAGCTTGGCAAGGGCACTGCACCGGCGTCCTGACCAGCTACGAGTAAGCCGCTGCCATGTCTCGTCACTCACGTACTCGGTCGCGCGCCCGATGACGACTTCCTGAGGACTGGAGCTGGCGATCAGGCCGATGCACGCCTCGGCGGCAGAGCGTACCCGCAGCTCTTCACGGCTCGGAGACAGCGGCGCTGAACGGCGCGGCGCTGATGACGCGGTTCTTGGGCGAGGCACTGCTGGTGTGCGTGCCGTGCTGCGGCGCGGACGAGTCTGAACTAATGACCACGACGGGTGATGCCTACAGCGCAGACCGGCCTCCTTGACCCGATTTCTACAACTTGTGCCGCGCTGGGTAGTCCCTCCACACCTGAACTGGACCATGCACTGAGTGTCAGATCCGATGCATTACGCAAACAATAGTCAAGTTGGCCATCCGTTGATGAAACGGGCTAGTGCGCCCCATCCTCGGATTCAGCCCGTATGCGCTGTTGACCAGAAGTCATCCACGGAACTCACCCAGGTAGCTGGACATACGCGACTCGCTACGCCAACATCGCTTCCCGGAACTCCCGCGGCCCCGGACGGGAGCGCCAGGGCATCAACGTCCGGGCCACGTCCGACAGGATGCCCGTCGTACGTTCCGACCTGGTTGCCCGCGCGATCTGCAAGGCGTCGAGGCCGACAGCGGCGGCGTCATCCGGGTGGCCGCTGAGGGCCAGCGCTGCCGCCCGACGCGCCCCGAACAGCCCGGTGTCGCGGCGGGACAGGCTGTTCCCCGCCAGGATGTCCGCGAAGATCCCGGCTGCCCGGTTAGGAATCCCGGCCTCGGTGTAGACAGCGGCGGCACGCAGTTGCAGCGTGGCGGTGGCGACATGCAGACCAGTGGCATCATCATCCGGCGCGGTTTCACCGAACGCCATGCGGGCAGCGTCCAGCTTGCGCTCGATCACGGGCAGCGGTTCGCCGTGCGTCGCCAGGGCCAGGGCCTCCTGCTGCAACAGCTCAGCCTGGACAGATGGCGGCGCGGCCGGGCACACGCGGCTGGCGGCTTCGGCCAAAGGCCAACGTCCGGGCCAAGTCGCGGCCGTCGTAGGCCATCTGCGACTTCTTGACCAGCACGTATGCCTGCATCGGGGCATCTTGGGCTTCCTGCGCCCACTCCATGGCGCGGTCGTACCAGTAGGCCGCCGATAGCGGATCATGTAAATCCCGGTACAGCCATCCAGCGAACTCCGCACCATCCGCGCCAACCGCCAGCAGTCCCCGCCGCGCCGCCGGCCGGACGTCGCGGGCGTGTTGCTGGATTGCGCCCAGGATGCCGAGCACCATCGGCAGGACACGCAGCGGTCCGAGCCGGCCGTCGTCCCCCTTGCAACGCTCGAGCTGCTGGGCGAAGGAGCCGACGACCGAACCGTCCAGGTAGCGACGGGCATCCTCCAGCGCGGCGGCCATGTGCCGCAGCTCGTCCACACCGGCAAAGGGCAGGATGCGGGCAGCCCGGCGCTCCAGTGAGGCACGGCCGGCACTGGTGATCAGGCGGTTCAGGCCGGCGGTCTCGGCGACTTCGGCGTCGATGGGCAGCGTGATCTCCCGGCCGCCCACCACGACCGGCAGGAAGATCGGCGGACGGGCTTGGGCTGGTTGCCGGGCACGCGGTTCGCCGGGCAGGTCGAACCACAGCAGCTCGGCCGGGATGCCGAGAATCTGGCTGTAGCGGATGAGCTTGCTGAGTTCTTCGGGGGCGCGGCCGTTCTCGATGCGGCTGAGCTGGGCCTGGGTCAGGCCGAGCCACGTGCCGACCAGTTCCTGGGGCAGCGTGTAGCCGTGGTGCGGGTGGTGGCGGTAGGCATAGATCACCCGGCCCATATGCCAGGTAGCCAGGGCGTCGCGCATCTGGTCGAGCGTCCAGAACTCCGGTGGGACGGCCGGCGGCCGGGCCTGGGCGTCGAGGGCGGCGCTCTGGCAGGGGCTGCACATCGCCCCGGCGTTGTCGGCGGCGAGCCGATGGCCGCAGCGTGAACAGTGCCGCAGGCGGGGCGCGGTCGTCATCGCCGGACGGCCTCCCTCTCGCGAACACCAACGCCAAGGTCAACACCACGACGGTAACATCACCGGTAGCAGGGTCTATGCGTCCCGCGTATGCCGGTCACCGCTTCGCGGTGTAGTCGCCCCGCTTTCGGCGGCAGACGCTGAGGCCGTTCGATCATCAACCCGCAATGAACCCGGGATGACACCGGTTGGACGGCCGTGCCATCCCGGGCGGCCCTCCCGGCGGCATCCCCGCGCGAAGGGGGGTTATCCCATGGCCCTCGATTTGGCTGTGCCGGTGTTCGGCCCGCCGGCGGCCGGTAAGACGACGCTGACCGCTGCCCTGTGCCAGGTGCCGGGACGGGCCGTCTTCCGCCTGCGGGAGCACGTACCGGAGACCATTCTGGCGGCCACGGCCACCAGCGCCGAACGGCTCGGCTGGATCGACGACTTCACCGTGGTCACCGCGCTGCGCGGCTACGTCGAGGCCACTGCCAGTGCCGGCATGGCGCACACGGTGCTGTTCGACAACTTCCCTGGCAGCGGCGCGCAGGTGCGCTTCTTCCTGACGGTGCTGGAGCAGCACGCCCCGGGCTGTGCGGTGCGCGCCGTGGAGCTGCTAGCGGCCACCACGACGCTGTACCGGCGGGCCTTCCAACGGCGGGTCTGCCACCGCTGCGAGCGCGACCCGATCCACAATCCCCTCCGCTCCTCGGCCTCGGAACGGCATCACACGCGAAAGTTCGAACGTTCGACGACGGGTTCCGGGAAGCCCAACGCCCAAGAGATTATCTTGAAACCGTATGGATGATTGGCGACAATCTTTTCTCTGCTTGTTTGCCCTGGTCAGGATGCCGGTTCCCCGATGGGGGCAAACGTGTTGCCGGGGCTGTCGAGCCAGGGAGTCTGGCCTGTGGGCGTGACGGTCAGACCAAAGCGGGTGCTGTCGGGCCGGTCCAGATCGAGCCACCAGCGGTAGGCTGCGTCTAGGTCCTCCCAGAGACGGCGGGGTCCCTGGTGATAGACCCGGTGCTCGTCATCGCCGGGAAGGATAGTGGCCCATGAGCCGGAGGCAGCGTGTGAGAGTAGTACGACGCCGTCCAGGGGCCTGAGCCCGACGTTCCATCCCGGTAGAAGGAGTCCGAGTGCGAACGCGGCGGCGAACTCGGTGAACGGTTCGGTATGAAGACTCCGGGTCGTGGTGATGCTGATGTCGTCTGGGTCTTCGTCGTAGTAGGCCGCGCTTTCTGGGCTGAAAACGCGCCATAGTGGTTTGTCGTCCCGTTGGTTGCGGAGTCGCATGAACGACGCGCCGTCATGGAATCGGCCGTGCGCGCAGCCGTCTTTTTCTGTGGTCAGTCTGAGGAAGGCGCCGCGCCCGAGGCCTCCGACGAACGGGAGGACGATTTTCCCATCGGGCTGGGTCTGTTCGACCCAGGCATACGGTACGTGCAGGGCGCTCGCGGTACAGATGATGCGCTGGTAGGGGGCGTTATCGGTGTAGCCGGCGGCGCCGTCTCCGGTGATCACGCTGACGGGCAGGCCTGTTCTGCGAAGGGCCCGCCGCGCGTGCTCGGCGATTTCCTCATCCACTTCGATCGTTGTCACCCGTCCGGGGGCGACCTGCTGTGCGATCAGCGCGGCGTTGTAGCCGGTGCCGGCACCGATCTCCAGGACGTTCATGCCCGTCTGCACGTCGAGGAGATTGAGCATCAGGGCCATGACGTCCAGAGCGCTGGACGAGCTGGTGGGGATCAGGCCCTTGCCGTCTTGTAGCTTCCCGTCGTCGACTTGGGTTATGATCCAGCTTTCGGATTCGACCAGTTCATGCCATTTCCTGGGGTTGTCGTGGCGGTTGACGGGGATTGCCCAGCCGTCCTCGTCATACGTCCAGATCACGTCTGGGATGAAGTCCGCGCGGTTCACACTGTCCCGCTTCCGGCGCGGACCCCGCACGTCTTGGTCTCTCCCGCGCTGTTGCCGTCCTTGCCGTCGCCTCCGACGGTGACCGTCCCGCGTCCGTTGCACCGTGCGCAGGTCTGCGGTTGGCGATGGCGGCCACCACCGGAGCTGCCCGAGTCGTCGCTGTTTCCGCCGCGATGTTTTCCCATGCCAATCTCCTGGCTGACTGATACGTATCGAGACAGGTGATGACCTGGGATGTAGGCGTCGAGGGTGGCGGAAGCGTGCCAACACCCGGGGCAGCTGTGCGCGCCTCGCGTATGGACAACGTCTCGATCAGCATCGTCAAAGTGTAGCCAGACGTGTACACCTTTGGTGTGACTGTCGCGGTCGCCCCGCACGCCCCTGGCCGCGTCGGCTCGTGTGCATCTCAAACCCGATCCTGTCGGCCAGAGGCTCATCGAACGGCTGCCTCCGCTGCCGCAGGGCCCGCCGATCGACATCACGTTCCGGATGGACCAGGGTGGTGCACTGACAGTCCAGGCGAAGGAACTCGTCACCGGTCAGACACCCGAGATCGAGCTGCGGATCGGAGAGCTCACGTCCAAGAAGATCGCCGATGCGCGGCGGACAGTATCCCGGCTGTCCGCCGTCTGGGACGACGAACAGCCGGGCACCGTTCGGCCAGGTGTTACGCGGTCACGGTGCCGTCGACAGGGTCAGCTTTCCGCGGCGGTGTGCGGTCCTGGGCGGCCTCGTGTTCGTAACTCTGCCACCGGCCGAGGATGTCGCGCTGCGCGAGCGCCTCAAGCCGGTCGGCCTCCTCGGGGTTGGCCATGCTGAGCCGGGCGAAGCGGGACTCGGTCGCGGCGAACTCGCTGAACGGGATCGACGGCGCCCGGGAATCGAGCGAGAACGGCTGCTCCTCCATGCGCGGATCGAACCGGTACAGGGGCCAGTAGCCGGACCGTACCGCGGCCTTCTGGTGCGCCATGCCGTTGGTCATGTTGATGCCGTGGGCGATGCAGTGGCTGTAGGCGATGATCAGTGACGGGCCACCCCAGCTGGCCGCCTCGTTGAAGGCCTTCACCGTGTGCGCGTCGTTGGCACCGAGCGCCACCTGGGCGACATACACGTCGCCGTAGGCTGCCGCGACGAGACCGAGGTCCTTCTTGCGGGTCCGCTTGCCGCCGACGGCAAACTTCGCGACGGCTGCCCGCGGCGTCGACTTCGACGCCTGCCCGCCGGTGTTGGAGTATCCCTCGGTGTCGAGGACAAGCACATTGACGTCGCGCCCGGAGGCGAGCACGTGGTCGAGGCCACCGAAGCCGATGTCGTACGCCCAGCCGTCGCCGCCGACGATCCACACGCTCTTCGCGACGAGGTCGTCGACGAGGGCGTCCAGCCGGGCGCTGTGGTCGACGCCCCCCAGCCGGCGTCGTAGTTCAGCCACCCGGGCCCGCTGGTCGAGGATGCCGGCCTCGGTGGACTGGTCGGCGTCCAGGATCGCGTCGACGAGCTGGTCGCCGAGCAGCGCGCCCTCGGCGCGCAGCAGACGGCGGGCCTCCCGGGCCCGGGCGTCCAGCGCGAGGCGCATGCCCAGGCCGAACTCGGCGTTGTCCTCGAACAGGGAGTTCACCCAGGCCGGGCCGCGGCCATCGGCGTTGGTCGTCCACGGTGTGGTGGGCAGGTTCCCGCCGTAGATGGACGAGCAGCCGGTGGCGTTGGCGACCACGATGCGGTCGCCGTACAGCTGGGTGAGCAGCTTCAGGTAGGGCGACTCGCCGCAGCCGGCGCAGGCGCCGGAGAACTCGAACAGCGGTTCCCGCAGCTGCGAACCGCGGACAGTGGTCGCCGAGGCCAACCCCGGCTCGACCGCCGGCAGGGTCTCGTGAAAGGCCCAGCTGATCCGTTCCTCATCGAAGCGGGAGGCGGCGTCGACCATGTCGAGGGCCCGGTGGTTGGGCATCTCGCGGCTCTTCGCCGGGCAGGCCTCGACGCAGACACCGCAGCCGGTGCAGTCATCCGGCGCGACCTGGATCGTGAGCCGGTACTCGCCAAGCCGGGGATCCTTCGGGCGGGTGTGGCGGAATGATGCGGGGGCGTCGGCGAGGCGGGCCGGGTCGAACAGGGTCATCCGGATCGCCGCATGCGGGCAGACGATCGCGCACTTGCCGCAGCTGACACACAGGTCGGGATCCCAGACCGGTAGTTCGCGGGCGATGCCGCGCTTTTCGTACCGGGCCGTGCCCACCGGGAAGGTGCCGTCGGCCGGCAGGGCGCTGACCGGGAGCTGGTCACCCTCACCGGCCATGATCCGCGACGTGACCTGCCGGACGAACTCAGGCACGTCACCGACCAGACGTCGGCGCACGGTTCCGCTGACCGCACAGCCGCGCAGGTCGACCTCGCACAGTGCGTTCAGCGCCGCGTCGATGGCCGCGGCGTTGCGACGCAGCATCTCCTCACCGCGCTTGCGCTGGCTGGCGAGGACGCCCTTCTTCACCGCGGCGACCGCCGCGTCCGCCTCGAACAGGCCGGACAACCGCAGGTAGCAGGTCTGCAGCACGGGGCTGACGATGCCGGGGATGCCGGCCGTCGCCGCCACCTGGTCGGCGTCGACGACAAACAGCCGGGCGTCCCTGTCCAGCAGGTGCCGCTGGGCCTCGGTGGGCAGGTGCGTCCACACCTGCTCCGGAGGGTAGGAGGTGTTCAGCAGAACGGTGGCGCCCTGCCCCGCTGCCGCGAACACGTCGACCCGGTCCAGCAGCGACGACTGGTGGCAGCCCACGAACTGGGCGTCACGGATCAGCCACGGCGCATCGACCGGCCGCGGCGCCAGCCGCAGATGCGACACCGTCATCGAGCCGGACTTCTTGGAGTCGAACACGAAGTAGGCCTGCGCATGCAGCGAGGTGTGATCGCCCACGATGCCGGCGGTGGTGCGGGTGGCGCCCACGGTGCCGTCGCTGCCGAGCCCGTAGAACACGGCGCGCAAGACGTCGTCCGGCTCGGGGAAGGCCGCCTCGTTCACGGTGAGGGACAGGTGGGTGACGTCGTCGTCGATGCCGACCGTCGTCTCGCGCCGCGGGCGGTCCCGGGTCAGCTCCTCGAACACCGCCGCCGCCATCGCGGGGGTGAACTCCTTCGACGCCAGCCCGTAGCGGACGCCGATCACCCGCGGCATGCGCTCGGGTCGTTCCGCGAGCGCTGCCAGCACGTCGAGCCGCAAGGGCTCGCCCAGCGCGCCCGGCTCCTTCGTCCGGTCGAGGACCGCGATCGAACGCACCGCCGGTGGCAGGCAGGCGAGGAACGCCGCACCGTCGAAGGGACGGTACAGCCGGACCTGGACGAACCCGACCCGCTCCCCACGCCCCACCAGCCGGTCGACCGCAGCGCGTACCGCCGACCGGCCGGAACCCATGATCACTACGACTCGGTCGGCTTCCGGGTGACCGTGGTACTCGAAGATCCGGTACGTTCGGCCGGTCGCGGCGGCCAACTGGTCCATCGCACGCTGGACGGCCCCCGGGACCGCCGCGTAGTAGGTGTTGGCCGCCTCGCGGCCCTGGAAGAAGGTGTCGGGGTCCTGCGTGGTGCCGCGGATCACCGGATGGTCCGGCGACAGCGCGCGGCGGCGATGCGCGTCGATGGGCCCGTCGGGCAGCAGGCCGGCCAGGGCCGGGTCATCGAGCAGCGTGACCTCGTTCAGCTCGTGCGAGGTGCGGAAGCCATCGAAGAAGTGCAGGAACGGAACACGGGTGTGCAGCGTGGCCGCATGCGCGACCGCGGCGAGGTCGTGTGCCTCCTGCGGCGACGCCGAGGAGAGCATGGCGAAGCCGGTCGACCTCGCGGCCATCACGTCACTGTGGTCACCGAAGATCGACAAGGCCTGGGTGGCCACGGTCCGGGCGGCCACATGGAGCACCATCGGCGTGAGCTCGCCGGCGATCTTGAACATGTTCGGCAACATCAGCAGGAGCCCCTGCGACGCGGTGAAGGTGGTGGACAGTGCACCCGTCTGCAGAGCACCGTGGACGGCGCCGGCGGCACCGCCCTCGCTCTGTAGCTGGACCACCTCGGGTACCCCGCCCCACAGGTTGGGGCGCCCCGCGGCTGCCCACACGTCGGCGAGTTCGCCCATGCCCGAGGCAGGGGTGATCGGGTAGATGGCGATGACCTCGCTTGCCCGATATGCCACCGAAGCAGCTGCCTCGTTGCCGTCGATTGTCCGCTGCTTCATGAACCAAGACTTGCACGGGCGCAGGCCCATGCGGCGAAGGACGTCGTCCCGTCCGCACAGGACGTAGATCATGGCGACTCGGCAGTCGAACGTCACGGGCTCGCGGGCTGCCTCACCGCCGTCTCCGGGCGGCCCGGTCCGCGCGGACCCCGCCGGCCCGTGGATCAACCGCCGGGTTGGACGTCCGTCCGGGCCGGGCATTGCGGGGATGACTCCGTGGTCGGCAGGTAGAGGGCCTGCTCGGCCGCGGTGAGGTCACGGCCGGGTGAGGTCACAGCCGGTGAGGG
>NZ_CAKJTR010000134.1:10074-10570 GCF_917627355.1 Protofrankia sp. Cj3
CGCTGGCCCGGGGTAACTGCCCGACGCTTCGTCCGATGGAGACGTCCCACAGGCGGATTCGTGGCGTCCTCGCCGCCGGAGGCGAGGACGGTGCCGTCAGGCGCGAAAACCAGCCCACGGATCATGTCGGTGTGGCCGCGCGCAGCGTCCGCTCCACGACCCCGAACGCGGCGCCCTCGTCGTCCACGTCGGTCACCAGATCCGCGAGGTCGCGCCGACGGCGGGTCGGTGGCGTGGTCTCGTCGCCGAGGTAGGCGAGCCGGGTGGAGGACACGCCGCGCGGCCCGTCGCCGGCGGCAGTGACAGCACTCGCGTCGGTGACCGACATCGACGTCGTCCCGGGAACACCGGCCGTAACCGAAGGCGCGGGGGAAGTATCGCTGCTATCCAACCTGGAACGTGTCCCGATGGAACTGTCGCGGCTGGGGTCCACGGTGACGTACTGCCCGTTGGGTGAGACCCCGATGGTGCCGGGCCCGGATACGTCCAACGTCAG
>NZ_CAKJTR010000134.1:10975-14695 GCF_917627355.1 Protofrankia sp. Cj3
GTCCAGTTGGCAGCCCCATGACGACTTGAGCATCCGGTGTCTGGTGGCCACGACTGGATAGTGGACAGCCCCAAACAGCGGCCATAACGGCTTGGGCAACGACCTCGCGCTCGGTATCCGCCTCGGCGTCCCGATCTGGCCGACAGGCGCGTCCGCTTCGATGGGGCCGCGAGCGAGGCGGTGTTCATTCCCTGGTGAGGTGGGTGCGCCAGTCTGCGACTCTCAGCCGCAGGCCAGCCAGGTACTCGGGGGTCGCGCCGTAGGCGGCGAAGTCGTCGCGGTCGTCAAGTCGGCCGATTAGCTCAAGCATCGCGGCGAAGTGCCGGCGGTCGAACCCGGCGTCGGCCTCCTGGGCGATCTCGCAGAGTCGGTCGAGGGTGTAGTGCCCTCCGGTGATCGCAGCGTCAATGTCTAGGAAGTCGCGGGCGGCGGCGCGGTTGCACAGCGCGTCGATCTTGCCGGCCATGACGTCGTCCGGGTGGAGTACCGGTCCGACGTCCATCTGGACCGGCGGCTGGAACCGCCAGTTGGCGACCAGTTCGACGCGGTGAAGCTCGCCGGGCTGGTTCGGGTCCGTCACGTGGAGACGCGCCATCAGATCGGTTCGCATCTCGACGTGGACCTCGAGGCCGTCGGCTCTGTATGCCGCGATCACGGCGTCCACCGCGGCGGGGAAGTCCGCGCGCCTGGCCCAGTCCGCGAACAGGTCCACGTCCTCGCTGGGCCGCTGGAGAATCCCGTGGGCCGCGACAGCGTGACCGCCGGCCAGCGCGAACCCGCACGGCCCGCCGACATCCAGTCCGATGGCCGCCAGCCGCCGGTGGATCGGCGGGGTCTGCGCCGTCAACGTCGCTACGCCGCGGACCAGTGCCCGGTGGCCAGTTCGGGGAACCGTGTCTCCCAGCGGCTGCGCACCTGCGGTGGCAGCACGAGTTCCCGCCAGAGCCGCACGAGTGTGCGCCCGTCCAGCCACCGCGAAAGGTCCGTCTTCTTCGACGCCTCACGCAGAACGGTCTCGTACATCCGAACCAGCCGGCCCGGATTTCCCAGGTCGTAGCGACCCGAACCCGACCAGTCCAGCCACCGGTCCAGGACGACCACACCGGCCGTCGGACCGTGAAGATCGCCAAGGGAGTCGGCGACCGCGTACGGGCGCACGTCGGTGTAGCGCGACCCGGGCGGGGGGCCGCCGGAAGGCGAACTCATCATCGACACCGCCTTCCCACCTCGGACCTGCCGCGGAGAGTGCTCCGCCTGTCCCTACGGTAGACCAAACCCGGGCCGGCTCCAGGCGCCGCTGCCGCAGCCCGCGACTCGCCACGGCGCTCTCGAGGACGACCGATCACAGCTCTCGTCTGTCATCGGGCACCCCATGCCGGTGGCTCGACGAACAGACCAGCGTGTACGCCGCGCGGGGAGGCGACCCGAGCTCCCGCGGGATCTTCGACCATCCCGGGCCGCGCGTCGCCTCGGCGTCCGGGGAACACCCGCTCGCGACCAAGCGGCGCACCGGCGCGCGACCACGCTCCTCGGTGCCGCCGTGGCGCCCGCCCAGGCGTGCCACGGTGCGGGTCGCGCCGGTGGTGGCCGTCAGCCGTCTGCGCTCGTCTGGTCGACCTCGCGCCCGATCGGTGGCGGTGGCCGCTCGCGCACCCGCTGTTCGCCGCGCTCGATCCGGCGCAGGCTGGTTGCCGCAGTGCGGCAACCAGCCTGCGCCGCTGTCGATGACGGCCGAGCCGCCCCCGACCTGCTGCTGGCACGACTCGCCGACGTCCCCACCCGGAAACCTGGTCACCGCGGAACACGACTACCGGGTGCTGCAGCCGCACACGGTCGTCGACGCCAACGGCAACGCCACCCACCTGCGGCACGACGAGCTCGGCATGCTGGTGGCCACCGCGATCGCCGGCAAGCCGGGCGACGCCACCGGTGACAGCCTGGACGCCGACGGGCCGGACGGGGTCGGCACCGCGACCAGCCGGCTGGCCTACGACCTGTTCGCCTTCCGGCGGACCCGGGACGACCCGCAACCCCAGCCGGCGGCCGTGCACCGGTACGCCCGGGAGAAGCACACCGCGCGGCTGGCACCGGGCGAGACCGTCCGGGTGACCCACTCGATCGCGTACAGCGACGGGTTCGGGCGGGAGATCCAGAGCAAGGTCCCGGACGAGCCCGCCCCGGACGGGAGCGCGCGCTGGGTCGGCACCGGCTGGACCGTCTACGACGAGAAGAGCCGCCCGATCCGCAAGTACGAGCCGTTCTTCAGCCCCACCCCGGGGTTCGAGTACGCCGCCGCGACCGGGGTGTCGTCGATCCTGCGGTACGACCCGATCGGGCGCCTGGTGGCCACGGTCCGGCCGGATCACACGTACGAGAAGGTGGTCTTCTCGCCCTGGCGCCGCGCCCGGTGGGACGGCAACGACACGGTCGACCGCGCCGACCCGGCCACCGATCCGGACGTCGGGCCGCTGATCGCGACGCTGGACCCGGACGACTACCGGCCGGCCTGGGTGACCACGATGCGGCAGTCGGCCGATCCCGTCGAGCAGGCGGCGGCCGAGGCCGCGGTGGCGCATGCCGGCACCCCCTCGACGGTCCTGTTCGACGTCACCGGGCGCGAGTTCCTGGCGATCACGCACAACCGGTTCCTGCGGGACGGGGTGACCGTCGAGGAGCGGTACCGCACCCGCACGGTGCACGACGCCGAGGGCAACCTGCGCTCGGTGGTGGACGCGCACGACCGGGCGGTGTCGGAGTGCCGGTACGACATGCTCGGCCGGCTGATCCGCGAGGACAGCGTCGATCAGGGGCGCCGGACCGTGCTGCCGGACGCCCGGGACGCCGTGGTGAGCCGCTGGGACGGGTTCGGGCGCCGGCACGACACCGAGTACGACCCGATGGGCCGGCCGGTCGCGCTGCGGGTGGACGGCGTGCTCATCGAGGAGACCACCTACGGCGAGGGCGTGCCCGGCGCCGAGGACGCCAATCTGCGCGGGCGGGTGGCCCGGCTACGCGACCAGTCCGGCGAGCTGACCACCGAGGCGTACGACCGGCGCGGGTCGATGATCCGCGGCACCCGGCGGCTGACCGCCCGGCCCACCGACCGGCCGGACTGGTCGGGCCCGGTCGCGCTGACCGGCTCTTACCCCCACCCGGCGGCGGAGGCCAGGGTGAGCAGCTGGTCGAGGAATTCCGAGCGTAGCGTCGCCACCACCCGGACTGGGCCGGCCGAGGCCGCGCACCAGCAGCCGGGCGAACCGGGCCGCGACCGCCGCGTCGCAGGCGGTGAACAGCTCTTCGGCCTGGTCGACGACCAGCAGGCGGCTCGCGCCGGCAGCGGAGGTCACCAGCGAACTCGGGAAGGCGCCGGAGCGGGGCAGCCAGACGGCGGAAGCCCACACCGACTGGGTGCGGGCGCTGGCCCCGGTGCCGCTCACCGACGGACGGGTCCTTCTCGCCTCCGCCGGAGACGACCGAGCCGTCGTGGTGTGGGCAACCGGCGCCCCAGAGGTGCGACAGCCGTCCACGTGAACGGTTGTCACGGCGCGCGCCGGTGACGGAGCACTGTGCCACACCTACCGTCACGTCCCGCGACCACCGGCCGCAAACCTAAGTTCCGCGCGAACCGGAATCCAGACCGCCGACCTGCCCGTTCACAATCTCCCCGACCACGTCGACTTACAGCGCGAACCTATTTGCCCAGGTCAACCACCATGTCAC
>NZ_CAKJTR010000135.1:0-13821 GCF_917627355.1 Protofrankia sp. Cj3
TTGGTTATGATCTTGACTTTCGTCTGGTTGGGGATCAGCGTGCCGGTCGGGAAGGCGAGGATTTCGGGGTCGGCGGTGCGGTCGTGGTCCCAGGCGTCGATCTGGTCGACGATCCGTGAGGCGAGACGGTGACCGAGGGGTCCATGGCCGATGGCGCCGAGCTGCCAGCGCCCTGGGGCAGAGGTGCGTCGGATGGTGAAGTAGGCCAGTGAGCCGTCTTTGACCAGGGCTGGGCTGCGCGAGGCGATCGCGGGTGTGCACAGGCCCTCGGTGACAGCCTGCTGGTCGGCCTCAATGCGGACCGCGCCGTCGTCCACGGCGCTGAGGTGGAGCCAGACGCGGTCGAAGGGTTCCTGGCCGTGCACGGTCACGTCGGACCAGACGGTGGACTTCTCCCGGTCGAGGACGCCGCGCAGGGCCTCGGTATCGATGGGCTGGTCGAGGTCGTGGTGCAGGGCGGCGAGGCCGTCGGGGTGGATGACGCTCTTCCGTTCGCCGGGCTGGCCGAGCATGGGTACGAAGCCGCACAGGAAGACCCAGTCGGACTTCCAGTGGTCATCCTGCCTGGTGAGTGCGACAGCGCGGGTGGTGCCGCGCCAGCGCAGCGGGAGGACGAGGCGGCCATCGGGGACGAGCTGGTCCCACCAGGCCTGTGGGATGTCCCAGGCGCCGACCGTGACGATGACCCGGTCGAACGGGCCGTCCTCGGCGGCGCCGTCGGCGCCGTCGCGGGTGAGGACGCGGACGTGAGGAAAGCCGGTGTCGTCGAGGTTGCGCCGTGCTGCGGCGGTGACGTCGGCGTTGATGTCGATGGTGGTGACGTGGCCGCCGGTTCCCACGAGGGTGGCGAGAAGGGCCGCGTTGTAGCCGGTTCCGGCGCCGATCTCCAGGATGCGCTGGCCGGGCCGGACGTCGAGGGCGGTGAGCATGGCGGCCACGATGGTGGGGCCGGATGCGCAGCTGAGGTGGGTGCCGTCGGGGAAGGCGTGGGTGATGACCGCCTTCTCGTCGTAGGCGTCGGTCAGCGGCGCCTCGGGGACGTAGCGGTGGCGTTCGACGGAACGCAGCGCCGTTTCGACCCACGGGGGCAGATCCTGGCTGGTGAGGATGCGGTCGACCATGCGGTCGCGCAACGCGCCTGGTGATGTGGCTGCGGTGGTGTCCATCAGTCTCCTTCACAGCGGCAGGGGGCATGGTGGTGACAGCGGCCTCGACGGGGTAACCAACTGCTAGTTGATCAACAGGCAGCGGTCCCAGTCTGGCAGCGCCGAGTCAGATGTGATCTCCAGGGCAGAATGGGCGAGCGCGATGCCGGTCGCGCCGTCCAAGAGTCCCGCGGTGGTGGGGTCACCCTTGCCGCGTAGGTACCGGTGCATGTGTGCTTGGGCGGCGCGCAGGGCGGCGGAGAGCTCGCCGGTGCTGGTGTCGGCCGCGGCCCGGTGGGCCGTCAGGAGGAGCCCGGCCCAGCCGTGGCAGAGTCCCGCGTCGGTGAGCTGTGCGAGCCGGTGGTCGTCGGTGAGGCATCCGATGAGGGTCTCGACCGCGTTGGAAACTCGTTGTTGGTCGCCGATGGCGAGGGCTGCGAGGTGTTCGGCTCGGGCGATTCCGGGACTGCCGTAGCACCAGGACGGTCGATGCGGCCCCGGGCGAGCTGCGCTGCCGGTACGTAGCTCGTTGTGGTCGATCACTTCGGGCCACCAGTCGGTCCGCCGCTGGCCTCTGCGCCACTGGTCAAGCCACGTGACGATGGTGTGGAGCGCGTCGACGTGTCCCGCCGTGGTGATGCCTTGGCGCTTGGTGATGGCCAGGAGCGCCAGCGGCCCGGCGACGCCGTGGGCCATGCCGAATCCGGCATGGCCGGCGTTCCACCGGGCGGATGCGCGTCGGTCGGGGCTGCCCGTCGCCCACCAGCCGGGCAGGTCGCGGCCGTTGACGCGGATGGGTCGGGTCAGCCGCACCAGGTAGGTGAGCACGTCCCGAAGAAGAGCGGTTTCGTGGTCCCGGTGCAGGAGGATGGCGCCGAGGCCGGTGAGTCCGTTGATCAGGTCGTACTCGCGGGCGTGGGGCAGCTGCCCATGATCGATGCGGCGGTGGGCGGTCTCCAGACGCTGCCGGATGACGGTGGCGATGGCGTCGTCGAGGGTGGCGAGCGCGGCGTCGTAGGCGGGGTGGCCGGCGGTGTGCAGGGTGTAGGCGACGGCCGGTGCGCCCTGGTACAGGCTGGCGGTGTCGGGATGGGCGTTGAGCGGGCTACGTGTCATCGCCATCGCGAGGCGGTGCACCGGTTCCCAGCCGTCGAGGCCAGCGCGGGCGCGGGCGATATGCGCCAGTGCGATCCCTGGTGCTCCGTCGCCGAGGGACTGAGCCCAGCGCGCCGATTCGGCATCGCCGAGGGCTGGGACCGTCGGGAAACGGGAGCGCGTGGTCACGGGCTGTCCGCCGTGGTGTGTGCGCGTCGGGTGAGAGCGATCTGCCGGGCCAGACGGCGGCAGGTGGCCTCGTCTGCGCGATCGATCAGCCTGGCGCGGTTGTGATGCATGTGCAGGAGCGTGGACAGAATCCGATCGGCGTCGGCGTTCCCGGGGAGCGCGAACCGATAGCGGGTCAACGCTTCCCGGCGGGCCTGCCACGTCTGGGCGAGGGCGGTGGGCAGGGATGTATCGCCCGGCAGGGCTCTTCGGGCTGCCCAGCGGGTGACCTGCTCGGTGACGAGCCGATCCGCACCGGGCGCGGCTTTGGCGGCGAGGTGCTCCAGCAGCCAGGCGTTCGCGCGGACGGGGTCGGCGTGGAAACCGTCGGCGATGTCCACCATGCCGATGGCAGCGAGCGCCATCGGATGGACTGCGAGCGGCGTCGGGAGCTGAAGTGCGATCGCGACCGCGTGCGAGTCTGCCGCGAACACCGCTTCGGCGGCGTCCATCGCGGCGCCACTGCCGTAACGGCCGATCTCGGGATGGTAGGTCGCCAGGGTCAGCCGGGACGCCGCGCCCGCGTCGCAGAGCTGCTGCCCCCACTGGCCGACCGCGCAAGCCACCGCGGCGTACTCCTCCTGGCCGGCCGTGCGAATCCGCAGCCGCAGATGGTCGGTCTCACGGACGCTGCGGTAGCGGGCGAACCAGTACGACCGGTCTCCGTCGAGCAGGGAAAGAAGCCGGGGCAGGTGCGTGCGGAGGAGGTCGTCGAGACGTTCGGGATGGGTGAAGATCTGCGCGTAGAGCCAGGAGCCGTGCGGCGAGGCCGGCCGGTGCGCGGCATTCGCGTTGGTCACGAGCGGCAGGGCGCCGGTGACGAGATTCGGCGCCGCCGGCACCGCCCGGAGGAACGGTAGGACAACCTCGTGGACGTGGCCGCCGATCCATCCCGTGTCCTCGACGGAGTCGGTCTCGGTCAGCGTCGCGCGGCCGTGTTTGTCCAGGTGCTCGCGAAGGATCGCCAGATGCGCGTCCACGGTGAGATCCAGGCGCAGTGACCGGTGGTCGTCATGGAGCTCCACGATGTCTGGGCAGGCCCCTCGCTGCCGCCACCGGGCGAATGCCTCCTCCCAGCGGTGACCATCGGCGCGTAGCGCCGCGTGGTCCGCGATGCTGATCCGCCACGTTGCGGGTGACAGGATCGCGCGCCGGTAACGCACCCGAGGCGTGTAGGGCAGGCAGGCGGCCAGCGGTCCCCAGTCGAACTCGGTGAAACGGGCGAGAAAGCCACGGGTCAACGTGGCGAGGAACCGTGCCAGCGGCGGTGCCTGCTTGCGCAGGGCGAGCGCGTGGAAGACCTGCGGTTCGACGACCTGGCGCCGCGAGATGCCGACCAGGTGCAGCCCGTCGGCCACCGCGACGATCCCGAGATCATCCAGGCGGATCACGGTCGATTCGTCAGCCCGGTGCTCACCGACCGGCAGCACCTGGGGCAGCCAGCGGGGAACCCGGGAGACGTTCTCCGAGTGCGGAAACAGCGGCGGGAACGACAGCTGGACCGGCAGCGCGCCCTCGACAGCCGCGGGTGCGGCGGCGAAGACAGTGTCCAGGCCGGCGTGGCCCACGGCTGAGCCGAACCGGCAGGTGAGCGTGCCGAACGCCCACGCGGGATGAACGCCGAACGTGTAGTCCCCCGCCGCCAGTGCCTGGACGCTGGCTGCGTGGACACGGGCTCCCAGCTCGACGTGTGGCGGAATCCAGCGTGGATTCACCGGCCTGTCCGCCGTGATCGCGGCGATAAGGGAGTCGGTAAGCACGAGTTCGTGATGTCCGGCGGTGGTCGTGTCCCAGGCCAGGCGCAGCAGCTCCTGGTCACGGTGGCTGACCGTGTCCTCGGGTTCGGCCAGCATGCTGCCCGGGAAGCCAGCCGGCCAGCCGATGCCCGTATCGGGATGCACCGCGTCCAGGACGGGGACGAGTGCTCCTGTGCCGTAGCGGTCCCAGAACTCGCGGCACCAGTCGTTCCACCCCTGGTCCGGACGCGGCTGGCGCGTGAGGCGTAGCAACGCATCGACCGCGTGGGCCATCTCATCGGCGAGGTCGGCGGGGACAGCGATGTCGCAGTCGAGGTGCAGGTCCCCGGCCAGCGATGTCCGGCCGGCCGGCGACAGCCGACGCATCCGTTCCGATGCCTCCTCCCGTAGCCGTGCCTGCGTGCCCGGCTCGGCGTGGTCGTTGTTGTGCGTCCGGATCAGCTGCTGGGTGGCGCGGAGATCGCCCAGCATGGCGGCTGTCGCCTCGCCGTCGCCGGCCATGGCCTGCTCGACCGCCGCGATCACATGCGCCAGCGGGTCAGCCACGGTCATAGGCGCACGAAGATCCGTGATGAGGATGCCCTGGGCGACCAGGTCACCGAGCACACGGCGGACAGCCGTGGCAGGGGCGGCAGGAAACGCGAGCGCGACCTGGTCAAGCAGAAGGTGGAACGGGATCGGCTTGGCCGCCAGATCACGGATGAGACGCATCACCGCCGTGTTACGCACCGTCACCCGTCCCGGGCCGCGAGGCATCTCGATCCGGTCGCCGCGTTCGACCAACAGGTCGCAGACCACGACGTCCAGGCGAGCAAGCAGGTCGGGCAGCATCTCCAGCCGCTCGACAACGTCGTCCAACCACAGCGTGTCCGCCCGCAGGACCAGCCGGTGGCTCGCTCCCCAGCGCGCACGTACACCCTCGCCGATATGGATACCGGCGACACCGGCGAACAAGCCGAACGGAGTCGGCCGTCCCAGGGAACGCAGCAGATAGCGGACGACTGCCGAGGTCACCCGTCGAACCTGTTTGCCGCCCGCCGCCTGGTTGTCGAGAACAGACTCGACCTGAGCGGCGAACGACCCGCTTGCGTAGCGGATCGCGTCGGCAAACCCGGACAGTGCCCATACGGCGCGCAGCCACGACCGGCACGAGTCCGGATCGGACAACGTCGGCCAGTCCTCCGGCTGCTGGGACAGCGGAAGGACCGCCGCCCGCAGCATCGCACCGCCACCATGGCGGTACAGCGGTACGTCCACGTCGACCATCACACCTCCGTCTCACACTGCGGTCGCCGGCTCGCCGCGCGGGCGCGACCGGCGAGCCGGCGACCGCAGCCGTCACCAGGTCAGTCGCTGGCGCACGCCGAGGCGCAGGTCGAACCGCAGGTGTCGCTCGTGTCGCACGCCCGGATCGTGTATCCGGGCGCCGCCTCGACCGTCACCTGCACATCGAGCTGAAACTCGTCCAGCAGGCCGAGCGGTGTCGCCTCGGTCTGCTCCAGAACCGCACTCGCGGAACCACCAAGCGTCATGGTCATCAACCCCTTCGAAGGAGGAAGCAGGGCAACGCCCCGAGGGCGCGCCGTAACGATGCTCCGTCCCGGCCCGTGAACCATTCCCACCAGTCAGAATCTTTGGCTTCGCGCTCCGGGTGGCGCTTGACCTGCGAAAACAGGGTCCGCGAGCCCTCCACGTTCGACGATCGGCCAGGGCTTGACGACGAAACGTTCGTGAGCCACGAATCGCCGCGGCACACACGGCGGCTGTCACCCTTACGAAGGAGATCTTTTGTCTACCAGCGTCCAAGATCGATGCTGCCCCCCGTCGTGGGGTCAACGACGCCGTTCGCACTGCGGGGGCACAAGGCCGGCAGCCTCGGCCATTTCGTCGATCTCTCGGGCCACAGGGACCGCATCTGTCCTGGATACATCCGGACGGTGCGAGGAACCGTTCCAGCGACTCCTGCTCGTAGGTCACGTCGTAGGGCCCCGTCGCCGGGCTGCCCGGGGGTAAACGGTCGGTGGTGGTCCGTAGAGTTGCGCCGATCGGTCCGTGCCCGTGGCCGAGGAGGGCGGTGCGTCATGACTCGCTGGTTCAACACGGCTGGTCCGTGCGACCCGGCGCTTCATTACATGATCCCGGCGTCGGCCCGGCTGCCGGACGTGCCCGGCCTCGTGGCGCGGCACGGCTACTTCGTCGTGCACGCTCCCCGGCAGACGGGGAAGACGACGACGCTGCGGACGCTCGCCCAGGAACTGACCGCGACCGGCCGATACGCGGCGGTGCTGACCTCCTGCGAGCCCGGGAGGCCCTGGGCGGAGGACGTCGCCGCGGCCGAACGCGCCATCCTCCGGACGCTGGGGGACAAGACCGCCGACGCCCTGCCCGCCGAGCTCCGCCCGCCGGCCTGGCCGGAGGCACCCGCCGGGGCGGTGCTGAGCAGCGGGCTCACGGCCTGGTCGAGGGTTTGCCCGCGGCCGGTGGTGCTCTTCCTTGACGAGATCGACGCCCTGGAAGGCCGCACGCTGATCAGCGTGCTCAGCCAGCTGCGCAGCGGCGCCACCGAACGGCCAGCGAACTTCCCCATGTCGGTCGCCATCTGTGGCCTGCGCGACCTTCGCGATTGCCACCCCCGAAATCGCTTCGCGATTCCGCGGGTCCCCGGGACTGCCTCTGGCGGAAACGCCAACCGCCTGGGCGGTCCCAGCCCCTTCAACATCATCGTCAAGTCGCTACGACTCGGGAACTTCACCCCCCACGAGATCGGTGAACTCTACGGCCAGCACACCGCCGACACTGGGCAGCCGTTCACCGACCGGGCGGTCGAGCGGGCGTTCGAACTGACCGACGGACAGCCCTGGCTGGTCAACGCGCTCGCGAACGAGATCATCGTCGAGATGGCGGTGACGCCACCGACCCCCATCACCGCCGCGCACGTGGAGAAGGCAGCCGAGCGCCTCATCCAGGCCCGAGCCACCCACCTGGACTCGCTGGTCGACAAGCTCAACGATCCCCGGGTCCGCGCCATCATCGAACCACTGATCACCGGCACCCCGCCAACGCAGCGACCGAAGAACGACGACATCCAGTACGTCCGCGACCTCGGCCTGCTCGCCCAAGACGCGCCGGTCCGCCCAGCTAACCCGATCTACAACGAGGTCATTGTCCGGGCCCTGACCGACGGCGTCCTAGAATACGCCACCGACGTCCCCCAGCCCCGCGCCTATGTGCTTCCCGACGGCCGGATGGACTTCACCCGGCTCCTCACCGAGTTCGCCGCCTTCTGGACGGCCAACGGCGACATCCTCGTCTCGCAGCAGATCTACCACGAGGCCGCGCCTCATCTCGTTCTCCAGGCGTACCTGCAGCGGGTGGTGAACGGTGGTGGCACCGTCCTGCGCGAGTACGGCGTGGGCCGGGGCCGGCTCGACCTCCTCGTCACCTGGCCCTACCGCGGTCCCGAGGGCGCCGGGGCCGTGCAGCGCCAGGCCCTCGAGCTCAAGGTCCGCGCCGAGGGCGACGCCGACCCCCTCGGCTCCGCACTCGTCCAGCTCGACGGCTACCTCGACCGCCTCGGCTCGACACCGGCGCCCTGCTCCTGTTCGACCGCCGGCCGACGGCTCCCCCCATCCACGAGCGCACGACCATCACCGCCACGACCAGCCCAGCCGGCCGCCCGATCACCCTGTTCCAGGGTTAGCGCCGAGGGGCTCCAGGGGCAGCGCCGGGCTTCGCCCACCGTCATCGCGTTCCCCGGCGCCTGCCCACTCCAGCCGGGCAGGCGCCGGAAGTTACCCCTCACCAGCTCCAGCCCTGGTCGGCCACGAAATCGATCAATCTGAGGCAGGGTACGCCGAGCGCCGCGCACACGTCCGGTATTCGTGGCCGTTCGATACTTCCGCTCATGCTCTCTTCGGTGACAACGATTCCACCGACCGCGAGGGCGAGCCCGATCACAAAGGGATCCGCGCCGTTCCGGCCACCGCCCTTTCCCATCATCTTGGGATGCGAGGCGAGTACCGTCTTCGTCGCCTGCTGGATCTCGAGCCCGAGCGCGACGAACAAATCGCTCTGGAGGCTGGCCCACGCATTCACCTCGTCATCGCGCTTGGCCAGCTCGTCCCTGACGACATCGACCGCCCGGATGTCACCGGTCACGATCATCTCCTCGACATTGCGCCAGAGCGATGGGAAGACCGCGGGAGGCAGCAGGTCACGTCGCCCGTTGATCAGCGCGCTGGTGTCGAATGAATAAAATGACATCCGTCATGCCGGCAGCCGAACTGCTGCCTCCTCTGCCAGCTTCGATATCTGCCCCACCTTCGCGTTGAGATAGGTGGCGGCCGTGTAACTGTCGATGACCCGCCGGCGGTGTGCATCCGCTACTCGACGCACGTAGCCTTTTCCCAGGTCGCGCGCGGCGTTCCGGTACCAGTTGCCACCGCCCCGGCTGCGGTCGGAGTCCGCCTCGTACGCGGCGATGAACTGCGGCCGTCGGGCCTCGTAGAGTTCCCTGCTCGCGCGGCCGAGGGTGACCAGCCGCCGCAGAAATGCCTCGGCACTCACTCCGAACGGGGCAGCGGCCCTCCGGAGGGCCACATAGTCCCACTGTTCGTCCACCTCGCCGTGGCCTGTCGACTCCAGCCAGGAGATCACGGTCTCGGCCGGCATCAGGGCCGCGGCCGCCACCGCGTTGCACCGGGCTTCCAGCCACCGGTCGGCTGTCGTCTCACGCTGGTTGGTGACCATGTCGCACAGCCCGCCGGTGTGCAGAAGAAGGTGCGCGTACTCATGCAGCAGAGAGAACAGCCGGCCACGGGGTGCGTCGCTTCCGTTCAACATGATGACCGGGTACTGGTCGAAGTAGAGCGAAAACGCCCTCATCTCCCGGGTCAGCACTCGACCCTGCGACGTCGACATGACGAGGATGCCGGCATCCTCCGCAGCTGACGTCCAGTAATTGAGGGCGTCGTACTCCGTGCCGGTCACTGGCGGCGAGGCGGGCTGGGTTGTCGTCAGGACGTGGCGCGCGAAGGCGCCGATTCTCTCCTCATCGTCCCCCTCGGCGACGGCGGCCGTGTTCCAGATGGTGGGCGGCGGTCGCTCATCGATCTCAGCCAGTTCCAGCGCGTGGTCTCGCTGGGCAAGCGCCCTCCGGTACTCCGCGTGTAGCTCGGGTGACCATTCCCGGTCCACTCCAGCGTCTAGTCGCCGGAAGTCGCGCATCGCGTCGAACGAGTGAGGTGGCGCAGGCAGGAAGAAGACGCCCAACGGACGCTTGTAGGCGACCGCAGCCGCACGCAGCTGCGCAATCGTGGGCTGCACGGTGCCGGCTTCCCACTCGTCGACGCGCCCGTCCGGAACGCCAATCCGGCGTGCGGCCGCGATCGGTGTCAACCCGATCGAGAGGCGAGCCCACCGCAGAACCGAGGGTTCGACGAGCGCGGGAATCGACTGCGCCATACCACCATCGCCATCCCCTCGGCCGCAGGTACAGGACAAGACATGTGACCACTTTCCCGAACGAGCCTAGCGTGATTGCGCCGGCCCGACGATCAGCCACACTCCTCTCTCTTGTCTCTTGTCCCCACGCGCGGGCATGAACGATCAGTGACGGCTCAGATGCTATCGGCTTGGCTCGCGCAAGGCCAGCGCCGATGGGGCGTCAGACGGTGAAGGTAGCCTGCGACACAACGCGGTATGTTTGGCTGTCGCGCAGGCAAAGCAGTCCCAAGTACTCGCACGACCGGAATTCGGGGGGCCGAATGACCAGCCCGTCGCCTCAGCCGCTGCTGCGCGACGTCATCGACATCCCGGAGCGGACGTCGGACAGCGACTTCGTCCTCAAGCTCACCGAGGGTGTCGCCGACGCGGCCGCGACGATGCGCGACTACGTGCTGACCGACCGGCTGGTGCACAACTTCGACGAGGCGCTCGGCCTGATCGCGCAGGCGGTGGGCACCGGGGCGTCCAAGGGCGTCTACCTGCACGGCTCGTTCGGCTCCGGCAAGTCGCACTTCATGGCGGTGCTGCACGCGCTGCTGCGCGGCGAGCCCGCCGCGCGGGCGCTCGACGACCTGGCCGCCGTGCTCGGCAAGCACGACGGCGAACTGGCCGGCAAGAAGTTCCTGCTCGTCCCGTTCCACCTGCTGGGCGCGAAGTCCATCGAGCAGCGGGTTCTCGGCGGCTACGCCGACCGGCTGCGCACGCTGCACCCCGAGGCGCCGATCCCGGCGGTGCACCGGGCCGAGGCGTTACTCGACGAGGCCCGCGGCCTGCGCGCGAAGGTCGGCGACGCGGCCTTCCTCACGGAGCTGAACCGCGCGGGCTCGGGCGGCGGCGAGGATGACGAGTGGGGCAACGACGCGTCCTGGACGGCCGCCGAGCTGGACGCGGCCCTGACCCCGACCGGTGCGGACGCGGCGGCGCGCCGCCGGCTCACCTCCGACCTGCTCTCGACCTGGTTCCCGAACACCTACCGTGACCTGCGCGAGGACGCCGAGGGCTTCATCTCCCTCGACCAGGGCCTGAGCGAGATCGCCCGGCACGCGAAGGAGCTGGGCTACGACGCGGTCATCCTGTTCCTCGACGAGCTGATCCTCTGGCTCGCGAACAGCATGGGTGACCAGGGGTTCGTCTCCCGGGAGGTCCAGAAGGTCACGAACTTCGTCGAGGGTGGGCTCGGTGCCCGGCCCATCCCGGTTGTCAGCTTCATCGCCCGGCAGCGCGACTTACGGGAGCTGGTCGGCGAGTCGATCGCCGGCGACGTCCGGCTGAGCTTCCTCGACGTGCTCACCTTGGCTGACGGCCGGTTCGATAAGATCATCCTGGAGGACCGCAACCTGCCGCTGATCGCCAACCGGCGGCTGCTGCGCGCGAAGGACACCGCCGCGGCGGCCCAGATCGAGAAGGCGTTCGAGACGACGGCGAAGGTCCGCGCCGAGGTGTGGGACACGATGCTCGGTGGCAGCGCCCAGCTCGGCGCAGACCGGGACGCGTTCAGGCTCTCCTACCCGTTCAGCCCGGCGTTCATGGACACCCTCGTCCACGTCTCCGCCGCCCTGCAGCGCAACCGGACCGCGCTCAAACTCATGCGCCAGCTGCTCGTCGCGCAGCGGGACGAGCTGCGCCTGGGCCAGGTCATCCCGCTGGGCGATCTGTGGGACGTCATCACCCGGGGCGGGGACGCCCCGTTCACCGACGTGCTCAAGGCCGAGTTCGAGGCGGCGCAGCGGCTCTACAACCGCAAGCTGCGCCCGTTCCTGCTCGACACGGAGGGCCTCGACGAGGACATCCTCGCCCGGGTGCGCCGCGCCCAGGCGACCCGCGCCGCCGTCGACGGGGAGCTGGCCGTCAAGGTCCGCCGCTTCACCGCCGACGACCGGCTGGTCAAGACCCTGCTGCTCGCCGCGCTGGCGCCGAGCGTGCCGGCGCTGCGCAACCTGACGCCGCGGCGGCTCTCCGCGCTCAACCACGGCAGCATCACGAGCCCGATCCCGGGCGGCGAGGCCGGCGTCGTCGGCAAGAAGGTCGAACGCTGGGCCGGCCAGTTCGGCGAGATCAAGTACCTGCCAGTCGAAGGTGGCGATCCCGGCGTCGGCCTGGAGCTGGTCGACGTCGAGATCGACGGCATTCTCAGCCAGACGACCGCCTACGACAGCGGCGGCAACCGCCGCGCCCTGGTCAGGAAGCTGCTCGTCGAGGAGCTCGGCGTCACCGTCACCGACGATGCCTACGGCGACCGGCTCGACCTGGTGTGGCGAGGCTCCAGGCGCTCCACCGAGGTCATCTTCGGCTCGCTGCGCGGCTCGGACCTGCGTGACGACCAGCTGGAACCGGTCGATCCCCAGACGTGGCGGCTGGTGATCGACTACCCGTTCGACGACGCCGGCAGGCCGCCGGTGGACGCGCGGGCCCGGGTCGAACGGCTGCGTGGCGGTGGGACGCCGCACCGGGCGGTCTGCTGGATCCCGGCGGACCTGACCGCCGCCCGGCTCGCCGATCTCGGGATGCTCGTCCGGCTCGACCACCTGCTCAACCGGAACCGGTTCGACAGCCACGCCCAGCACCTGAGCGCCGACGACCGGCAGCGCGCCCGGGGCGTGCTGAAGAGCCGGTACGACGCGCTGCTGACGAAGACCCGTGCCCTGCTGCGCATGGCCTACGGGTTGGCGAAGCGTGAGGAGCAGGACGTCAGCGACTACTCGGACTGGCTACGCACCCTGTGGCCGGGGCTCACCCCCACGCTGGCCTTCGGGGCGACGTTCCGGGAAGCCGCTCGGCGGCTCGCCGGGGACCTGCTGGCCGACCAGTTCCCCGGCCACCCCGACCTCGACCCCGACCAGACCGGCCAGCCCGCCAAGCCGGCGGATTTCAGGCTCGTCCTCTCCTACGTGACGAAGGCGGCCGAAGCGGGCGGCAACTCCGTCGAGGTCATCCGGGGCGACCGGGTGCCGATGCGGCGGATCGCCCCCGCGCTCGACCTCGGGATCATGCACGAGGCGCGTTTCGAGCTCGGCCGGGAGTGGGTCGACCACTTCACCCGGAAGGCGGCGCAGGCCGCGGCCGGCGGCTCCGGCAGCTCCAGCGGCGCGGACGGCGAACTGCGGGTGGCCGACCTGCTGACGTGGATCGACGAGCCGAAGCCGCGCGGCCTGGACAGCCCGGTCGCCGCGCTGATCGTCGCCGCGTTCGCCGAGCAGACCGACCGCGCCTGGTACAAGTACGGCGGGATCCTGCCTGCCCCGCCGGAACTGACGGCCGGGATCAGGGACATGACGCTGCGTGAACAGCCGCTGCCCAGCCCCGCGGACTGGGTCACCGCCTGCGGGCGGGCTGCGGTCCTCTTCGGAGTGCAGCCGCCGCCGCTGCGGCGCGGCCGGCTGATCCGCGCGTTCGCCGAGGACCTGGTGAAGAAGGCCCATGAGCACGTCACGGCGACGCAGGACCTGGTGACCGCGCTGGAGGCCCACGCCCCCGATCTCGGCCTCGACCCGCGGACTGGGTGTGCCATGGAGCCGGCCGGAGCCACCACGGGACGTCTTCGGACCGCCCGGGCCGCCCACGACCTGGTTGCGGCGCTGGACGGCCCGAAGGCCGGCGCGGAGATCGTCGCGCGGCTGGCGCACGCCGATCTCGCGGGTCCGGCGGAACGGCTCGCGCACAGCATCGGCCGCGCCGCGGCCGTCGCCGGCGCTGTCACGTCCGCCCCGTGGGGTGAGATGTTCAGCATGATCGCCACCTTGTCGGAGCCCTACCAGACGCAGGCCCAGGAGATCCTCGGGCGCATCCGGAAGGCAGGCGCCGCCGACGAGCTGACGACCCCGCTCGCCGGCGTGCTGAGCAACGCCCGGTCCGACGCGACCCAGCTCATGCGCCGGGCCGTCAGCACGCCACCCGTCGACCCGCGGCCCGCCGGCCCGGCTCCGCCCCCGCCCGCCGCACCGCCGGTGACGCCGCGGCCCGGAAGGCCGCCGGTGATGATCGACGGGAACGGCAGGACGGATCCTGGGCAGGGATCCGTTGCCCCGGCCCACCGGCAGTGGCGCGTGCGGCCTGCCGAGTTGGACCGGGCCTTCGCCGACGTCCGTGAGTAT
>NZ_CAKJTR010000136.1:0-8301 GCF_917627355.1 Protofrankia sp. Cj3
ACACCGCGGGCCAGCAGGGAGTACGGCGGTTGCTCGGACACGACACGTTCCCGGCCTCGCCGCTCGGCGATCCACTGCCCTTCCACGATGGCGGACGGCTCGAAGGTCGACGTCCCGATATAGCGGATCTTTCCTTGGTGGACGAGGTCGCTCAGAGCGCCGAGGGTGTCGTCGAAGTCAGTGCCGGGCTCGGGCCGGTGCACCTGGTAGAGGTCGATCCAGTCGGTCCGCAGGCGGAGCAGGCTGTTCTCAACCTCGCGGATGATCCATCGGCGGGAGTTGCCCCGATGGTTGGGGTTGTCGCCCATGGGTGCGTGGAACTTCGTCGCGAGCACCACCTCGTCCCGCAGGCCCCCGGCGAGCGCCTTGCCGACGATTTCCTCGGACTCACCCTGTGAGTAGATGTCCGCGGTGTCGATGATATTGATGCCCGCGTCCAGGGCACGGTGAATGATCCGGATGCTGTCGTCATGGTCGGGATTTCCCCAGGCACCGAACATCATCGCCCCGAGCGTCAGCGGACTGACCTTCACCCCGGTCCGGCCGAAGGCGCGAAGTATCATCGTGCTTACTCTCCTTTAGAGCGACCGGTCCAGAGCGACCGGCAACAGGGGGGCGCGGCGTCGCGGGGCTGGGGCGCGTACCCCAACTCCTTTTCTTGATCCACATTCCTGCTGCTGGATGCTCTTAATCCATGAATTTGATCCAATCGAATCGAATTTAATCGAACCCGGTCAGAACGCCAACTGGCCCGTCAAAGCGTGAGCTGGTCCATCGCTCGAAAGATCCGTTCCATGGAGACCGGGTACGGCGTCCGCAGGGTCTGGGCGAAGTAGCTGACCCGTAGTTCCTCGATCATCCAGCGGATCCGTGCCAGCCCCTCGCTGGGCGGGCTGCCCGGTGGGAGCCTGCCCAGCAACTGGTTGTACTCCCGCGTCACCTGTTCGATGTGCCGGGTGCGTTCCCGGTCACGGTTCGGATCGCTCGGCAGCTTGTCCAGGCGCAGTGTGATCGCGGTCAGGTAGCGGACGAGGTCGGGCAGCCGAGCCCAGCCCGTGCCGGCGACGAAGCCCCGATACACCAGGCCGGAGAGCTGGGAGCGCACGTCACTGAGGGCCGCCACCAAGGCCAGGCCGGTCGTCGTCCTCAGCTGCCGCTCGATGGTGTGCGCGGCGGCCAGGACCCGCTCCACCTTTGTCACGACATCGATCGCGGTCACGGTCAGGCCGGCTTGGACGATGTCGCGCAGCTTGGCGAACCCGTCGGCATCCCAGGCCGGACCGCCGCATTCCGTGATCAGTTTGTCAACGGCGCAGGCGATGCAGTCATCGAGCAGCTCGGTGGCGTTGCGGTATGGATGATGGCTGAGCGTCAGTTTGGCCTGGTTTGTCAGGGCGGCGTTGATGTCACGGACCGGTGACGGCGCGTTCAGCAACAACAGACGCCGGGTGCCCTGCCACATGGCGTGGCGGGCGTCGGTCTCGGTGGCGAAGACGCGGATCGCCACACTGTCGGTCTCGTCGACCAGCGCGGGATACGCCCTGACCGGCTGGCCGGCGCGGCGTTGTTCGACGAGCTGGGGGATCGGGCCGAAATCCCAGGTCCGCAGGCCGTGGCGCTCGACACCGTCCGCCACGGCGTTGACCGCCACCCGCATCGTCGGTGCCAACGCCCGGGTAAGCGCGGCGAGGTCCTTGCCCTCGGCGAGAGTGGCCTGTGTCTCGTCGACGATCCGGAATGTGATCTTCAGGTGGTCGGGTACCCGGTCGAGCTGCCAGGCGTCCCTGGGCACATCCACGTTGGCGAGGTGGCCGAGCTCGCGTTCCAGGATGGCGAGCAGTGGTCCGTCCGCCGGTGTCACCGATTCCAGCACCCGCCTGGCGTAGTCAGGCGCCGGGACGAAACTGCGCCGTATCTGCTTGGGCAAGGATCTGATCAGCGCGGTCACCAGTTCCTCGCGCAGGCCGGGTACCTGCCAGTCGAAACCTTCGGCGGTCACCTGGTTGAGTACCGGCAGCGGGATGCACACGGTCACGCCGTCCGCGTCCGTGCCGGGTTCGAACTGGTAGGACAGCGCCAGGGCGAGTTCGTTATGCCGCCAGACGTCGGGGTAGTCGCGCTCGTCGACCCCGGCCGCGTCTGTCTTGATCAGCATGGTGGTGGAGAAGGCGAGCAGGTCGGGCTGGGTGCGCTGGGTTTTTTTCCACCAGCTGTCAAAGTGGCGCCCGGAGACGACATGAGTGGGGATTCGCTGGTCGTAGAAGTCGAACAGGGTCTCGTCGTCGACCAGGATGTCGCGGCGGCGTGCCCGGTGTTCCAGTTCCTCGACGTCGTCGAGCAGCTCCCGGTTGGCGTGGAAGAACGCGTGGTGGGTCTGCCAGTCGCCCTCGACCAGGGCGTGGCGGATGAACAGGTCCCGGCACAGCTGCGGGTCGATCGCGCTGTAGTTCACCTTGCGGGAAACGACCAGCGGAATCCCGTACAGCGTCACCTTCTCGGATGCCACCACCGCGCCCCGGCTCTTCTCCCAGTGCGGTTCGCTGTATGCACGCCGGACCAGGTGGGGCGCGAGCGCTTCCGCCCATTCCGGTTCGATACGCGCAACCGTCCGTCCCCACAGCCGGGACGTCTCGACGAGCTCGGCGGCCATCAACCAGCGCGGTGGTTTCTTGGACAACGCCGAACCGGGGAATACCGCGAACCGGGCGTTGCGCGCCCCCTGGTAGTCCTGCTTCTCGGTATCGGCGAGACCGATGTGCGACAGCAGGCCGGCCAGCAGCGAGACATGGATCCCGCGGGGGTCGGCGGGCGCGCTGTTCAGCGACATCCCGAGGGTCTTCGCGGCCTGGCGCAGCTGGCTGTATATATCCTGCCACTCCCGTACCCGCAGGTAGTTCAGAAAATCGGCCCGGCACAGCTTGCGGAACTGGTTTCCCGACAGTTCCCGCTGCTGTTCCCCCAGATACTCCCACAGGTTGAGGTAGGCGAGGAAATCCGACTGTTTGTCGGTGAAGCGGCCGTGTTTCTCCGCGGCGGCCTGCTGAGCGTCGACGGGACGTTCGCGCGGGTCCTGGATGGACAGCGCGGCCGCGATGACCATGACTTCGTGTACGCAGCCGTTGCTTTCGGCCGCCAGTACCATGCGGGCCAGTCGCGGGTCGAGCGGCAGCTGCGCCAGTTTACGTCCCAGCGGCGTCAGGCGGCGATGCCCACCGGTCTTCGCGGCTCCGTTGGCGGGTTCCGTCTCGACGGCGCCGAGTTCGGTGAGCAGCAACACCCCGTCGGCGATACTGCGCGAATCCGGGGCGTCGATAAAGGGAAATGCCGCGATGTCGCCCAGGTTCAACGCGGTCATGGCCAGGATGACGGACGCGAGGTTCGTCCGCAGAATCTCCGGATCGGTGAACTCCGGGCGGGCGGCGAAGTCCTCGGCCGAGTACAGCCGGATGCAGATACCGTCGGCCAGCCGCCCGCAACGTCCCTTCCGCTGGTTCGCGGATGCCTGTGAGATGGCTTCGATTGGCAGGCGCTGGACTTTTGTCCGGCTGCTGTAACGGGAGATGCGTGCTGTGCCCGGGTCGATCACGTACCTGATGCCGGGAACCGTCAACGAGGTTTCCGCGATATTGGTGGCGAGCACGATCCGGCGCCCGGCGTGGGGCTGGAAGACCCGGTGCTGTTCCGCGGCGGACAACCGTGCGTACAGCGGTACGATCTCGGTATCGCGCAACTGCCGTTTTGCCAGGATGCCGGCGGTATCGCGGATCTCCCGCTCACCGCTGAGGAAGACGAGGATGTCGCCGGGGCCCGCCGCGCACAGCTCGTCCACCGCGGCTGTGATCGCTTCTGTCGGGTCGCGTTGGACCGCCGTGGCGGCGGCCCTGCCACCCCTGACGCCATCCGTGCCGCCGGATCCGGCATCGGGGTCGATCTCCGCCACCAGGGGCCGGTAGCGGACCTCGACGGGAAAGGTCCGGCCGGTAACCTCGATCATGGGCGCGCCGCCGAAGTGGCTGGAGAAACGCCGTGGGTCGATGGTCGCCGATGTAATGATCACTTTGAGGTCGGGCCGGCGGGGCAGGAGCTGCTTCAGATAGCCGAGGATGAAGTCGATGTTGAGGCTGCGTTCATGGGCCTCATCGATGATCAGCGTGTCGTACTGGTACAGCGACCGGTCTGTCTGGATCTCGGCCAGCAGGATGCCGTCGGTCATCAGCTTGATCAGGCTGTCGCCGCCGACCTGATCGGTGAACCGCACCTTGTAGCCGACTATCCCGCCTGGTTGCCCATCGGGTTCGCCCAGCTCCGCCGCGACCCGTTCCGCCACCGCCCGTGCCGCCAACCGGCGCGGCTGGGTGTGGCCGATCAGCCCGCGTACACCGCGTCCCAGCTCAAGGCATATTTTCGGCAGCTGCGTGGTCTTTCCCGAGCCGGTTTCGCCGGCGAGGATGACGACCTGGTGGTCCCGGATCGCGGCGAGGATCTCGTCCTTTTTCTGGCTGACCGGTAGCGCTGGGGGATAGGTGACGGCCGGCACGCGCGCGCGCCGCCGCTGCACGCGCAGCGCGGCTGTGTCGATGTCAGCGGTGATCGTAGCGAGGGCGGCCTGGCGAGCTTCGGGGTCGCGTATTTTGCGCATGCCGTCGATACGGCGCTGTAGACGGCGCTGATCGCGCACCATCAGATCGGGCAGTCGTGCGGCCAGGGCGGTGGGCGGAGGCATCGGGAAGCAGCGTCCAACGAAGTGTGGATGGCGGGCAAGGGGCAACGGGTACCGACCCGTTGGTCAAGTGGCCGTCGGCCGTCGGGTATTCCCGGTGTCACGACCTACTCAATCAGGATGAAGGCCCATCATGTCCGTGCTCGCTGTCACCCGGTGCAATGCCAGCGGTCCCCGAGTGAGGAGGATGGGCCGGCGGTGGGCATGGGATGAGTGCCGCCTGGAGCCCGGCGGAGGTCCCGGGCGGGTGGGCTGATCGCGTGGGTGGTCGAGTGGCTGGTCGAGCATGCCGCCACCGCGGTGGCGGTGACAGCCGGGCATGCGGTGGCAAGGGGGCGGATGCGGCGGCAAGGGGGCGGCAGCGTGGCCGTGGAACCCGGCCGGTGAGACGCCCCGCGGGGTAACAGCTGACCGCTGGGGTGACACCGGGTGGGAAGCGCGGCCACCGTGCACAGCGGCCGCGCTTCCCACATCAGCTTGTCCAGATGGTTATCTACGAATGTACGTCCTGATCAGTTCCGGCCTGCTGTCCTGTCGTCCTGTGCCGGTCTTTTAGCTGTCGCGGCGCACGACCCGGCGAGCGGTTCGCCGTCCTGTGCGCCGTCCCGTGCGCCGGGCAATCCGGCGAGAGCGTCCAAGCATCGTCATCTCTCCCTCTGCCGCGCTGTGCGAGAACTCAGATCGTCGCCTTTTCCGCCTTTGCCAGCGCCTCGGCCTCGCGGGCTTCCACCAGGCCCAGCGACACCAGGTCGAGCGGACTGATGAACTCCGAGGCGAGCCGGAATCCGCCCGCTCGCGCGATCGAGTCCCGTAGCGGGATGGCCCACCGGTGCTCAAGCAGGATCAGCGCGGCCGCGGTGTCCTCGGGAATCTCGGCGAGCACGTCCCAGGCATCCTCCTCGCTGAACACCCCACCCCGTTCGGCGGCGGTCCGCGCACCGCGTTCGGCACCTGCCCGCATGCCGGCCTCGCCGCCTTCGCCGAGCCCGACGAGCGCGCCCACCAGGGCGCCGAGCTCGACCTGCTCCTCGTCGGTCAGCTGGCTGCCGCGTACGGCGGCGACATCGCCGTCGGCGTCCTTCTGGACGACCAAGGCGTCGACCACCCGTACAAGGTCGTTGTCACGAAGCCGTTGCAGCTCAGTCTGGATCTCACCACGGAAATCAGGCTGCTTGAAACCGAGCACCAGGAGTTGGACGGGTCCGATCGTCATGTCTGTTCCCTCCTCGCCCACCGTTTTCAGCGGTCATGTGAACGATGGGCTTCTTTCCCGGCCGGAGTCCTCACCCCAACCGGGTGAGTCGCCGTCCGCCAGCGGCGCCGGTCTGTCGCTGCCGGCGTCTCCCCGCTGGCCCCAGCCGATCGCGGCTGGGCCGCGCGCCGGGGCGTACGCGGCCTCGCGGGGCATATCGCCATACAAGTACTACGGCGTGTTTCCGAAGGTGTCGTCCGGTCAGGGAGCCGCGGCCAGGGGCCGCCTGGGCGTGGCGAGCCGGACAGCTGGCTTCCGGAACACGCCCTAGATGTTCACCCGATCGCTGCCGGTTGTCCGCGGTCGGTCGGAACAATATGTTGATGGCAGAGCCGCCAGTAGTCATCTTTGGTCCCGGTACACACAGCGACAGTTGGTGGGCGCTTCTGCCCACCGCCGACGTCCTCCGTTCTCCGCATTTCAACGATCTGCTTGCCCTGGTGGAGCGCGCAATGGCGAAACAGGAACCAGGCCGTCCGTTCATCCTTACGCTTGACCATCGCGGCACACGCGAACCAGGCGAACCAGGCGCACCAGGGCGCGGGCTTCGCGCTACGACGGCACCGTCCAGCACGCCAGTTCGGTATGTGTACGGGCTGCCGTCGAGCAGGATTAAGAGCGCCCGAGGATAGGGCGTTCGATCAGTGAGCGGTTCATCCGTGCCCGGTCCGGCAAGGCGGAAGAGGAAGGCGCCCTGGTGGTGGGCGCCGACTGAGGACAACGCGGCCGGGCGGGACGCGGGGAGCCGCGAGCCGGACAGTCCTATCCTCGGGCGCTCTAAAAGCGACCGGCAATAGGGGTGTAGCTCAAGGAGCGGGGCTGGGGGTGCGTGCGTCGCGAGGCGGCGCAGGCCCCGGTAGCGGTGTTCTGCTCCGTCATGCCGCGGTCAGCCAAGGCCGCCGACAACGGTGCGTTCGCCGATAATGGGCAGCGGTCCGGTGTACACATCGGCGTAGCGTGAGTCCTTCCGGACCTCGTACACCCAGCTTTTGCTGACCGTGACACCGCGGGCGGCCAGGAAGGCCAGCGCCTCGCTGGCGGACCCGTTGGTCTGTTCCAGCGCATGCACGATGGCCTCCCGTTTGTCCGCGGCGTCCAGCGTCAGGGAAGGTGCAATCGTGCCGCCGGACATCCCGGCACCCTCGCCGTCAGGGTCGCTACCCGCCAGGTGAGCCACTGTGGGCTGGGAGGTGAAGAGCGGCATGAGATCGGTGACGGCGCGTTGGGCGTCCCGTTGGGTACCGCGTTGGGCGTCCCGTTGGTGAGGAACACCGAATGTGTCATCAGCCGGCTGTCCGGCCGGGGTTGTGCGGCCGCCGGCAGCGCGGTTCTCGGCAGTACGGCTGGCAACCCGGATCTGGCGCATGAGCAGTTCGTAGGAGCCCAGCAGCGCCAGCGCCGGCCAGCCGGCGATGACCCGGGCGGTCAGGTTGGGTTCGGCGTGCAGCACGTTGGCGGCGAGGGAGGCGAAGGCGCCCATGGTCAGCAGGAGGTAGGACAGCCAGGAGCGGCTCCGGCCGGCACGCCGGTCCGCCAGCATCGTCATGGACGCGGCCAGCATCAGGCCGTCCACGCTGAACGGGATGACCGCGGCGGCCGTGGCGTCCTCGCCGTGGTCCAGCGCGACGCCCCGCATGTGCCGGTAGGAGACGAAGGCCGCTACCGCGGCGACGGTGACCACGGCCGCGACCGTGGCCGCGCCGATCGCGCGGTCCGTCCACCCCGCCCGTGCGTCGGTATCCGCACCTGGTCGGTTGTCCTCCGCTGACCCGAACACGCGATCCCCTCCCACTGTTGAGACTCCGCTGACTGAAACAACGTGTTGCGTGACCACATCGATAGCCTGCCACCCACTCGCGCCCACATCACACCAGGGCGTCCTTTGCCGGCGGACCCGTACGGTCCGTGCATGTCACGTCATGCCCGGTCTATCCGGCGCGGCGGCGGTGGCGTCGTCGAAGCCCGTGATCCAGCTGGTCATCGCCCAGCTGGGAGACGTTCGGGAGGACTGGTTATCCACCGTGTGGTGGTCATGCGCCGATCGGGGAACGAGCGCCGGGCATGGCGAGGGCACGCTGGTTGGCTAGTGGCGGCTGAGGAGATCAGGCAACGAGCCAGCCTGTGTATCCGGCGGCTGCCAGCACTCGGCAGGCCGCGGCTCCCGACACGGGCCGTGACACGGGCCGGGGCAGTTCCACCGGGGCCGCGCTGAGCCGCGGATGGCCAGCGGCGGGCCGTCCATCGACGGTCGTGCGGCTCCACGAGCGGCGCACCGGCAGGCAAGGCCCGTGGGGGATGTCAGCCCGGATCAACGCTCGACGGGGCCTCG
>NZ_CAKJTR010000136.1:8465-13662 GCF_917627355.1 Protofrankia sp. Cj3
CCTTGACGGGGCCTCGCCGTGGAGCGCCGGCAGCGTGAGCTCAGAACCCGGGGAAGACGTGTCGCAGGTCGTCCAGGGTGATCGTAGCGCCCGTCAGGGCCACGGTGGCCGGGGTATGCGCGGCTGCGTGACGGCCGGTGACCAACCGCAGCCACCACTCCGCCGGTGCGTTGAGGACCGCGTCGGGCTGATCAGGCTCCTCGCTGGTGAGCGTGACCGTGTCGCCCAGGCCGAGCCCGAAGGAGCGCTCGGGCGCGGTGGTTCGGACCGTGATCGTGGCGTGCCGGTCGCCGAGGGCGCCCGGCCGGCCGAGGAAGCCGATGATCATGCTGACCTGGTCGAGGAGCGGCTCGATCGCGGCCGGTGCCAGGACGGCCTCCGGGTCGAAGGCGACTTCGACATCCCAGGTGTGGTGGGTGAACTCGGAGAGCCGTAGGCCCGCGGCGGTCGCGACGTCCACCGGGGCGGGCAGGAAGCCCAGATCGATCCGCAGCTCGTCGCGGGTGGGCGCGTCGAGGCCTTCGTAGCAGATGATCAGCTTCTCGTTGGCGGTGATGAAGCCCTCGGCGCGCTCGGTTGGCGACAGCGCGTCCCAACGCGCCCAGACCGACGTGTTGAAGTCCGCGGCGGGCACGCCCGTGCCGTTCAGCGCGCCTTCCAAAGTGGCCAGCGTTATCTCCGCACCGCTGCCCAGATGGCTGAGGACCTGGGACACATCCCACCGCGACGCCCCGGACGGCCGGGAGAGGCCGTCCGGGGTAAGCCCGCGTACCACGGCGGTCACCTGGTCGTGCCCGCTGCGCAGTGCATCGATGATCTGGTCGGCACGATCGGTCATGTTCGTCTCCGAGGAAGGTAGGCCCGGCATCCGGTCGCCAGGGCGCTTTTCGCGTCTGTGGACTGCGATCTGCCAGTAGGGTTTACCACACTGCCGTGGTGGTTTAGCGATGCCTGTTCATCGCGGGCCTGGTGGCTGAAACCGGTCCGCGCCACGCGCCAGCACTGCGTCGTTGTCAGTCAGAATGCGCACTCCACGGTCAGCCAGAATGCGCGCGCCGAGCGGCTGGAGACGGTGGAACGGCCAGGATGGCCGATCAGCCCGCGGGGCTGACGGATTCGATGCTGGCGACGGAGAAGTCACGCTGGCCGTTGCGCAGGCGGCACCAGGAGTCGAGCCACTTGCCGTAGAACTGTTGCGGCTGGATTTGGCGGACGGTACGGGTGCCGTTGTTGTCCCGGTAGGCGATGACGATATCGTGCTGATGGTCCACGGCGCTGGCCAGCAGCTCCAGCTCGGCTTCGTTGAGACGGGTGTTCAGCCGGGCCAGCCGCTTGAAGGTACCGGAGTCCGGCATTGTGCCGGCATCGGGATCCGCGGCCAGCCGGTGGGCGAGGTCGGCCGGGGAAAGCCGGCGTGGCCCATGGGCGGGGTCGGTGTAGCGGGGGGACGCCTGGTGTTCCTGCCGACGCGGCACGATCATCGTGCCGGCGGCGTCCTCGGCGATCGGGTAGAAGCCGACCTCGCGCAGGCGGGCCAGCACGTCGTCGAGTTTGAACGGGCTGGCCAAGACGGTAGGTGCCAGTTGGCTGAACTGCAGCTTCGCCAACGACCGGGTATGGCGGATCTCAGTGGTCGAGGCTTCGTCGGAGATGACGCAGCAGCGCATGCCACGAACGCGGACCTGCCCGTGCCGGCGTGCGACATCGGAGATGAGGTACTCCAACGGCTGCGGCACGGCGTGCGCCGCCATGTCACGCAGTTCCGCGAGAAGCGTGTCGGCGCTCCACCCCGCGTCGAGCGCGGCCCGGACGCTCGACGCGGAAAAACGCCACGTACCGGCGGCACCGCGAGACTCGGGGACGGCCGCGTCCCGCAGCAGCCGCGACACCGCCGAACTCGGCTGGCCGGCCACCACCGCGGTCAGATCCGACTGCAGGATGACGGTGAACGTGGCTTCGGGCAGCAGGTCGGCGCACTGCCTCGCCAGTTCGTCGACGGCCTCCGCCGCCACCGCGCTGGCGACGGCCAGCAGATGTTCGCCGAGTTCCGACAGCACATCGAGGGCGACCACCCCGAGCAGCTCCGCCTCTCGCGTCGCCGCGGCGGCCTTGCTGGCGCGCCGGACGGCGTCGTACCCGTCCAGCGGGCTGAACCACTCGATCTCCCGGCCAGCCGCGCGAACCGAACCACCTGAACCAGCGGCGTTCAACATCGCCCGGCGGATCCGGCCCGCTCCCGAGAGCAGCGGCAGCGGCGGCGGGAGATCCTTCTCGCCCTCGATCTCTCGGCTGGACGGCGCATGCTCCAGGGAGAACCAGGCCGACGCGAGGACGGCCCAGCGCCGGCCGGGTTCGGCGACGCGCCATTGCTGGTAGTCAGGGGTGGGTGCGTATCCGTCGTCGGTCTGGCCCAGCAGGCCAGCGGCGTACGCAAGATCGATCCATACCAGGAGGTCGGCCTCGGGCATGGACAGCCGTTTCGCGAGCCGCGACCGTTCCCGAGGCCCGACACCACCCTTTTTCAGGGCTACCACAGGCGTGGCGCGGGCCTCGTCGAGGAGGGCGGTCACCCGTCCTATGGCTTCTTCGGCGGCGGCCTGGGCCGCGGAGCGCACCATCGCCGGGTCGACGTCCGGCCGTGCGATCGCGGGTTGGCCGGTCAGGGAGAAATCGTGCTCGGCCTGCCAGGCGGCGATCACTACCTCGCGCGGCAGCTCAGGCTGGCGGTTGCTGCGCAGTATCAGACCCGCGGCGATCAGGATCTCGGTTTGGCGGGCTGGGGCGGGTGTTCCGTACTCGATGCGCCAGGAGTAGTCGCCGATCAGGCCGCGCCGGAATTCGTCGAGCCGGTCCCGCGCGGGCTGCGGCAAGCCGGAGATGATTTTTATGATCGTTTTCGGATCTGACATCAGTTCGGACAGCTTTATGATCAACTCAGGCTTGCCCAGGCCGCTGGCGCTGGCTCCGAGCGCGGTGACCGCGGTCCGCAGCTCCGTCACGAGGACCGACTGGGCGATCTTCTTCACCGGGCGGGCGGCGTCGAAGTTCGCCGACCAGTGCGCGCGCAGCCGCTCCAGCAGCCGCACCACGTCGGAGTCACGCCAGGCCAGGCCGCGTACGCACAGGTCGGCGGCTCCGTCCCGGACGGCGCTCTCGGGTGCGCCCAGCCAGGCCGCCAGCGCGGGCACCGTCGCGGACCCGCCCAGCACGGCGAGCGCCTGCCCGACATGCACCGTGTCCCTGTTCAGCATCCGCATCGCGGCGACGAGCGAATCCGTGCCGTCCAGCCGTTGGGCGAGCTGGGCGAAACCGCGGGGAACCGGCTCGATCAGGACATCTGGGCGTGCCGCCAGCAAAGCGGTCAGCGACGCCTCGTCCAGGGTTGCCAAGTAGTCGGCAAACGATTCAGCACACACCTGCTTCATTGTGCTGGGCAGCTTACGCCCGGTTCGCGGCGATCACCAGCGGTGGGCGGCCCATCGCCTGGTCGGCGTCGCCGGAGCGCAAACCCAGACTTTCCAGTCCCGTGGCAGTCAGCCGGCGGGCGAGAGCGCATAATCCGACTGCCCCTTCCCGGACCCGCCCCGTGGGACTGATGAATCGTGCGTGGCGCGGGTAGCAGGTAACAGGCAGGAGGTTCACCGGTGATGGCTCTGCACGGCCAGGCAAGCGGCGAGCAGGCACAGGAGACCGTCGACATCCGGCCCCAGTTCGCCCGGCCGGGCGAGGATGTCGTGGTCCCGCGGTTCCGGATGCCGCGGGAGTCGATCACCCCGGAGACCGCATACCAGATCATCCACGACGAGCTGATGCTCGACGGCAACGCGCGGCTCAATCTGGCCACGTTCGTGACCACCTGGATGGATCCGTACGCGGACCGGCTGATGGTCGAGTGCGCATCCAAGAACATGATTGACAAGGACGAGTACCCGCAGACTGCCGAGATGGAGGCGCGTTGCGTCAACATCCTCGCCGACCTGTGGCACGTCCCCGACGCGCTGAACGCGGTCGGCTGCTCGACGACCGGTTCATCCGAGGCATGCATGCTCGCCGGGCTCGCGCTGACCCGCCGGTGGCGCGCCCGGCGTCGGTCGGCCGGCCTGCCGGCGGACCAGCCGAACATCGTCATGGGGGCCAACGTCCAGGTCTGCTGGGAGAAGTTCGCCCGGTACTGGGACGTTGAGCCGCGGCTGGTGCCGCTCGGGCCGGGACGCACCCGGCTGACCGCCGATACGGCGGTGGCGCACTGCGACGAGAACACCGTCGGCGTGGTGGCTGTCCTCGGCTCGACCTTCGACGGCAGCTACGAACCGGTGGCCGAGATCGCGGCCGCGCTCGACCGCCTCGCGGGATCAGGCGGCCCGGATGTGCCGGTGCACGTCGACGCCGCCTCGGGCGGGTTCGTGGCGCCGTTCTGCGATCCGGAGCTGGTCTGGGACTTCCAGCTGGACCGGGTGGCGTCCATCAATGCCTCCGGCCACAAGTACGGGCTGGTCTATCCGGGGGTCGGCTGGGTGCTGTGGCGCGACGAGGCGGCGTTGCCGTCCGATCTGGTCTTCCAGGTGGACTACCTGGGTGGCTCCGTGCCGACGTTCGCATTGAACTTCTCCCGGCCGGGCGCCCAGGTCGTCGCCCAGTACTACGCATTCCTGCAGCTGGGCTGGGAGGGGTACCGGCGGGTGATGCAGACCTGCCGGGACAACGCCCGCTGGCTGGCCGGTGAGGTGGCGAAGCTCGGGCCGTTCGAACTGGTCTCGGATGGCGGCGGTATCCCGGCGTTCGCGTTCGCGCTGCGGGAGGAGGTCACCGGCTACACCGTCTTCGACGTCTCCGAGCTGCTGCGCACCCGCGGCTGGCTGGTACCGGCCTACCGGTTCCCGCCCGCGCTCAACGAGCTGGCGGTGCTGAGGGTGGTCGTGCGTAACGGCTTCAGCCGGGACCTGGCCGGAATGCTGGTCGCGGATCTGCGCCGGGTGGTGAAGCGGTTGTCCGACCCGCACCGGCGTCCGTGGCCTGAAGACAACGGCGTTACCTCCTTCCACCACTGAGAGCGCCCGGGAACCGGGGTGTGGATCAGGGAGCGGGGCTGGGATGCGGGACATGCGTGGCCAGCCGCATGATCTGATGGCTGCTGTCGGTCCTGATGCGGAGGAGGCCTACATGACCATCGCGGAGACGCTCAGGGCTGAGGGCCGTG
>NZ_CAKJTR010000137.1:0-7155 GCF_917627355.1 Protofrankia sp. Cj3
GGTGGAGACGCGGGGACTTGAACCCCGAACCCCTGCCTTGCAAAGGCAGTGCTCTGCCAATTGAGCTACGCCCCCGGTAGGCGACACACGACGCCCGTCGGGAAATCCCCCTCAAGGGTACGGCACGCCGCGGCCAGCCGGGCAACCGGTGGCAGCCGGCGAGGGCGCGGGTTGTGCTCCACGGGAACACCACCCGCGCTTCGTCCCGCAGCCATCTACTGGGGTCAGGGGACACAGGGCGCAAGGCCCAGGGAACGCAGGAGAGATCCGGCAAAATTTCGATCTTCCGGGCAGGAAGGAGCCGGTTCGGGTCCCGGCGAAGCCGGGCTGGACGAGTCACTCCCCTGTATCAGCACGGCCACACCAGCTGTCGTGCCTGGCTCTGGGGACGCCGAGGGCGGCACCGCCGGAGTGGACGCCACGGTCGACACAGTGCTGCCTGAGCCCATCGGCTCGTCGCTGCGCGGACCGAGGCCAGCCGGCGGTGCCGGCGCTTCAACCGGTACAGACACGGACGTCGCGCCGGCCGCCACCATCCTTGGGCCGTCATCCGAGTGGGCTGGCGGCCGCGTGGCCATGGCCGATGCCGTCGCCACCGCGTCCCGTGCATCCTGTCCGGGAAGACCCACGACATCGGGTACGGGTGTTGCCACTCCGGCCGTCCCGTCACCTGATGCGCCAGGACGGGCCACGGTCGCCGTGTGCTGCCCGCCGCCCGACAGGACAGCCGAGACAACGAGCAGAACAATAGCTGCGAATCCTCCTAAACCAGCACCAATGGCAACCTCGCGAGGCCGCGGGGTGCCGTCATCCGATCCGCTGGAGCGGACCAGGCGCCGTGATTCGCCAACGCGCACGCTGCTGTTGCTTGTCATCCGTCCCCTTCACGCCCGGAGCCACCTTCCAGGCGCCCGGTTCGATCCCGGGCGTCCCCATCCGACAAGCAGATCTCACAACGCTTTGCCTACAAAGTAGACACAAACAGTGAGGAGACCCAAAGGATGCCAAAGGGAACTCAACCACAACACCACTACCAGTGGGTTAATCTCTCGAAACCGAGAACGGGAGCAGCAGGGCGGAAGCCTCAAGAATCAGAGGGCGCGGGGCCGGACCGGGCTCCGCGCAGGCCATGCAGGCCATGCAGGCCATGCAGGCCGTCACGACGGGTGGGCACGTCGTCGGCCGTAGATCATAAATGTGATGAAAATCACGAAAATGCCAGTAAAATGTTACATACGGCCAAAATAGACCAATGGAGCGAAAACAGAGCGGCGCTGTGTGCCGTATCGGCGCGAAGGCGTCCACGGGCAGCCCGACACGCTCGCACCGCGATAGGTGGAGGCGTGGCGGGCTGACGTCCGAGCCTCGCCCGAACCCCTGGGGCTCAGTTCAGGTTGATGGCGGTGGTCGCCTCATGCCAGAGGTCAACCTCGTCCTTGCCCCTACGACGGCGCACGACGGTCGCCACCGCTCCAGCTCCGGCAACGACAACGAGAAGCACAAGCTTGCGAATCATGTAGGCCAACCTACCCGCGCCCGGCGATCCTTGCCCGCCGTGTCCCAGACGACCTGTTGTGGGAGGCCGCGGGCGCTCGCGAGGGCCGGATTCACAACAATCTCCGGGAGATCATCAACGCTGGTACGTAGCCCGCAGGACACCGCGAGCAAGAGTGTGGAACGCCAGGTTGAACCCGACAACCGCGGACGAGACAGAGTCGGGGAGCCCGAGCGACGGGACGTCGACCGCATGGGCCGCAAAAATGTAACGATGCGGACGATCACCCTCCGGAGGCGCGGCGCCACCGAAATCGGCCGTACCGTAGTCGTTCCGTACGTGGAACGACCCCGAGGGCAGCTCCCGAAGATCACCACTTGCCACGCCGTGAGGCAGTTCGGTGACCGAGAGCGGGATGTCGACCAGCGTCCAGTGCCAGAAACCGCTGCCCGTCGGTGCGTCCGGGTCGAAACAGGTGACAACGAAGCTCCGCGTCCCCGCGGGGAAGCCCGTCCACGCAAGGTGCGGCGAGAGGTTCTCCCCACCTGCGCTGGTGTGGACCGCCGATGGAGCAAGTGTGCCTCCATCGGAGAAGTCGTCACTACTGAGCGTGAAAGACGGTACGCGGGGGAGAACATCGAACGGGTCCGGGGGCGTGCCGCGGTCAAGTGAGGACATCAGCCAACCTCGTTTTCTGTCAGATGACTTCCGTTATGACATGACTCTTGCATGCCCGGTACAGCGTTTCACACAGCCCTGTCTCCCACACCGCCCGGACATGGGGCGCCCACTGGAGCCGGCACGCCCCATACGCTGGACGGAACCCAGGCGCACAAGCACCGCACTCGCCTGTCAGGTAAGTTGGGTAATATTAATTCAGCAGCCCGGCAACAGGGGACGCGGTATCGCGGGGTTATCACGAGGTTGGGGCACGCACCTCGCGTCCGGTGGCTCCTTCCGCCGTCTCGCGACACACGCGCCCCAGCCCCACTTTTTGATCCACATCATTATCGCCGGGCGCTCTCAAGCCATCCAGGACCTATTGACGACACGGCACCTCCGGACGTTTTCAGTCGATCATAAATAGCTGCCTGAACAGGATCTTGCAAACACTGTGACGAACCGCCCGGTCACCCGAAGAAAAACCTTGCGATCGTTGCGGGTTTTTGGCTGCCAAACGGGACACACGGGCCTCCGACCAACTAATCTGAGAAGTGCCCGGTGGGGCGACTACCAACTCCCCCCGTGTTGGCGGTCTCCCACCGGGCGCTTCATCTTCCGCCCCGGGACGAGCGGGCCAAACGCTGTCAGTCCTGATCAGGTATCGGGCGCGACTGCGACGAATGCCGCGGACCGCCTGAGTCCTTGGCCGGCCGCGTTGCCCGGCGATGCGCCCGCAACAGCTCGAAGGCGATCGGGATGACCGATAGCAGCACGATCCCGATGAAAATCGTCTCGACGTGGTTGGCCACAAAGTCGACCTTGCCCAGGAAATATCCGATCACCGTTACAGCGCTGCCCCACAGCAGCCCGCCAGCAACGTTGAAGATGCTGAAGAGCCGGTAGTTCATGCCACTGACACCCGCGATGATCGGGGTGAACGTCCGCACGATGGGAACGAAACGGGCAAGAATCACTGAAACAGGGCCGTATCTCTCGAAAAATTCACGGGCCTTGCCCACGTTCTCCTGTTTGAACAGCCTCGAGTCGGGCCGCCGGAACAAGGTGGGACCGACCTTACGCCCGAACAGGAAACCTGTCTGGTCACCGAGGATCGCGGCAATCGAGATCAGAAAACAGGCAAGCCACAGCGGAGTGGACAACGTGTGGTTGGACACAAGCAGACCGACCGTGAACAACAACGAGTCACCGGGCAGGAAAAAACCGACAAGCAAGCCGGACTCGGCAAAAACGATCAAAAGCACAACGATCAGACCCGCTTTGGCCAGATGCTGCGCATCCAGGATGCTCGGGCCGAGCGCGAGGGTGGTCGAGGCGACCGTTGATGCTGAAACAGACACTATGACGGGCCTCCGGAGCGACTCGGGACACAAAGGCAGGCTTGCGGCCGATTCGGTTCCCGCCTCGACCGGGCGCTCTTCGCGGACGACAAGGAGCGTATCCACCGGCGCCGGCACGGCTGCCCGCGGCCCGCTGCGGGGTCTCCCCGTCCGCCTGACAGGATGCGCAGGTGTCCGCTCTACTCGTCCTGGTTGTCGGTTTGGTGGCGGGTATCGTGGCAGGGGTCACGGCGCGGCGGCACGGCCGCGTCGACGACGGCGCCCATCAGATGGTCAATTTCTGGGTACTCGACGTAGCCTTGCCCGCCCTGGCACTCCACGTATTACACAGTGTAATATTTCCTGCCAATCTGTTACTCATCGTCGCTGGCCCGTATCTGCTGTTCGCCTTCGGCGCAACACTTTTCCTCTCGCTCGGACGCGTCCTGCACCTGCGCCGGGACGTCGTGGGCGCGCTGATCGTGACCGCCGCCGTGGCGAACACGTCTTTTGTCGGGATACCGATGGTCACGGCCTTCTTTGGAGCGGAATCGGTTCCGGTCGCGCTTCTCGTCGATCAGCTCGGCTCGTTCATCATCGTCGGGACGGCGGTCATCGCGGTGGCGGCCACAGCGTCGGGAGCCGGTGTCACCCGGGCGGAGATCGCCCGCCGACTACTCACGGCACCCGCGCTGATCGCATTACTGACAGGGCTGGTACTGCGTCCGGTCGCCTTCCCCGGCTGGCTGACGGCGACGTTGACCACCCTCGGCTCAACCCTCACGCCTCTGGCGCTGTTCTCGATCGGTCTGCAACTGCGTATCGGCGCGGTGCGTGCCTGGCGTCGGGAGCTCGCGATCGGTCTGCTGGTCAAGCTCGTTATCGGCCCCGCCCTGGTGTTCGGGGTCTATGCCCTGGCCGGCTCCCTTGGCGACCATGGGGTCCAAGTCGCGCTGTTCGAAACCGCGATGCCACCGATGGTTGCTGGAGCAATGATCGCCATGCGGTACGGCCTGGCTACTCCGCTGCCCAGCCTGATGGTCGGCGTCGGGGTTCCGGTATCGCTCCTCACACTGCCCATCTGGTCATGGATCTTACAGGGCTGATTCGCTGTTGGCTGCGGATGCGGGCTCGGCTGCCTTCGGGCTGGCGCCCGCAGTAGGTTACTTTCTCTACCGGCGCACTGGCACCGTCCGATCTGGAACCCTGACTACCAGCATAAGAGCGCCCGGCAATAGGGGTGTGGGTCAAAGAGTGGGGCTGGCGTGCGTGCATCGCGAGGCGGCGGAGGCAGGCACCGGAGGTGTTGGGTGGCGACCGACGAGCCGGGGTACCCGTGCATCGCGCGGCGATGGACGGGGAGTGATGGACGGGGAGCGATGACGCGAGGTGGCTGCCCCAGCCCCGCGATGCCGCGTCCCCTATTGCCGGGCTCTAACATGCCGCGCTCCCGCCAGGAACCGGCCCTGCACCGGCTCCTGGCGGCATTCCGGGACACATCCGGATACGGCGTGCTGTGCGACACATCGTTGAACTTTCCCGGCTATGGATTCATCAACCGGATGTCCGAGCTCATCGGCTACTGCGAGACACAGCGCATCTCAGAGCGCGTTTGAGATCGTCATTCCGGCTCGCCGTGTCCAGGCGCCCCCTGGCCGCGTTATCGGCCACACCGAGACAACTCATCCGGTATCGCTTCGGCCTTCCGTCTTGCCAGGGGGTGCCTGGACACGGCTCACTGATCGAAAGCCCGATCTCACACACGCTCTCAGACGTGATTGTCAGTGACAGCTGGTACCAGCCGCTCTGGTAGGCAGCGGTAACCGTCACCACAAGGACACCGAGGATGTATCGAGAGGTCTGTGCCTGATCGTCTCGCACCGCGCTCCGGGTCCCGGGTTCCTTCCGCCAGCCCTCACGTTGTTGCCGGGTGGACGCGGGCGAGCCGGCGGGCAGCGGTGACAGCCTGGTCGCCAAAACGCTCGTAGTAGCGGGAAAGCAGGGTGAGGTCCACAGCGCTCTGCACCCCATGCGGCCACGCCGGATCGGTCAGGGTTGCCAGCAGCCGCCGGTGGATCTGGTCGATCTGGTCGTCGGCGGCCTCCACCTGCCGCGCCGCTTCACGATCATCATTGCGGATCGCGGCGGCGAGCTGCTCAGCCAGGTCGCCACACAGTCGACCGAGACGGGTGATGACGGGACGCAACGGAGCCGGAACCACCGATGCCGGTCGTCGCAGGTCGGCGGTGGTGGCGATGTGATCGGCAAGCTCCCCCATCCGTTCCACCGCGGTCGCGATACGCAGACAGGCGACAACAAGCTGAAGGTCCCCGGCCACTGGGTTCTGGCAGGCCAGCAGCACGACCAGCTCGTCGTCCAGTTCCTGGCTGTCGGCATGCAGCCGCGCCAAGGCGGCGTGTACAGCGATGGTGTCAGCCTGGCCCGCATCGGGACCGGCCACCGCGGCGGTGGCGGCTATGACGATCTGGCTCGCCTCGCCGGCAAGCCCGCCCAGAGTGGCTCGGACCCGATCCAACTCGGCGGTGTATTCAAACCGATGCGGTCCCGGAACATCCATCCTCCGATAATGCTCCCATCTCGGCGTCCCGGCTCGTCGAGAACGGGCACAAAATGGACGTGACACGCCCTTTTCCGGCTTTCAGCTGCCCGTCGGTCAGAGCGTGTGTGAGATCGGCTTCCGATCAGTGAGCCACCTCCAGGCGTCCCCTGGCAAGGCGGAAGGCCGAAGCGATACCGGATGAGTTGTCTCGGTTTAGAGCGCCCGGCAATAGGGGTGCCTGGGCGCGGCGAGCCGGAATGACGATCTCAAACGCGCTCTCAGCCATGAAGCCCGCCCGGATCGGCCGCGGGGCGTGCCCTGGGCGCCAGCGGCGAGTTCCTGACCCGGAAGACCCGCGCGACATTCCGCGGCAGCCACCAGTTCCAGCGTCCGAAGAGCTTCATCGCGCTCGGGACGAGCAGCGCCCGGATGATGGTCACATCAAGAATGATCGCCGCCGCGAGCCCGAACCCGAACTGTTGCAGACCGACGATGGACCCGGCGACGAAACCCATGAAGGCCGCGAACATGACGAGTCCGGCCGCGGTCACGATGCGACCGGTCCTCGCCAGCCCGAGTACCACCGCGGTCTCGTTGTCATGGCCGGCGTCCCACTCCTCGCGCATGCGGCTCACCAGGAAGACCTCGTAGTCCATGGAGAGGCCGAACACCATCGCGAAGATGAAGACCGGGATCCAGCCCTCGATCTGGTCGAAGGAGATGAGCCCGAGCGCGCTGCCCGCGCCCCACTTGAAGAAAACCACGAGCAGGCCGTAGGCAGCAGTGATCGAAAGCAGGTTCAGAATAATCGCCTTCAGTGGCAGGACGATTGACCGGAAGGCCCGCAGCAACAGGAAGTACGTCAGGAGGAGCACTCCGAGTACGAGCCAGGGGAAGGCGCTGTAGGTGAGATCGAGGAAGTCCACCCCGCTCGGCGGGCCACCGCCGGCATAGACGCTGACACCGGTGGGGAATCCGGCGGCCGTGACGATGTCATGACGAAGGCGGTCGGCGAAGTCGAGCGATGCGGGTACCCCGTACTCGCTCTTCCCGATCACCTGTAGTTGCAGGTAGCGCCGGGACGGGTCGACGAACTGGCC
>NZ_CAKJTR010000137.1:7340-9190 GCF_917627355.1 Protofrankia sp. Cj3
ACCGGACGAAGCGGCAGACGGGTCGAAGACGACCGCGGCGACCTCCGGGTCGGCGTGCAGGCCATCCTGGAACCGGCTGAGCGCGGCGCGCAGCTGTGGATCATCCGCTCCACCGGGCTGGTGGGTATCAATAACGACTGCCGTCGGTGCCAGCGCGCCCCCGCCGACTGCCCCGGAGAGAATGTCGAGGCCCTGGACGCTCTCGAGATTGCGCGGGATGCCCTTGTTCGAGCCCGGCCCGAGCTCAAGGGCGGTGACGGGCAGCGCAAGCGTGCCGAGCAAAGCTGTGGTGCCAGCTGCGATGGCCACCGGATGGCGCATGATCGCCCGTGCGAAACGCGCCCAGAAGTTCTCCTCCGCCTCCCGCCGCTCGGTGATGGAGTGCGGTAGGAGCCGCACCCGATCGAGCTTCGCGGCCAGGAAGTACAGCAGCACGGGTAGCAGCGTGAGCGCGCAGATGACCGAGACGACCGGGATGAACAGGCCCCCGAGGCCGAAACCACGCATGAACGGCACCGGCATGGCCAGCATGAGCGCGAGACCGATGGCGACTGCCGTGCCGCTGAACACGACCGCGCGGCCGGCTGTCCGCATCGTGGCGACGATCGCGTCCGGTCTTTCCCTGCCGCGCCGCAGCTCCTCCCGATAACGGTAAATGATCAGCAACGAGTAGTCGACGGCGATGCCCAGGCCGATCAGCGTGACCAGGTTCTGCAGGTAGGTCGACAGCTCCATGTAGTGCGCGAAGATCCAAATGATCGCCAGGGTCGCGGGGATCGCCGCCGCCGCAAAGATCAGAGGGAGGAGAAAGGCGAGCGTCCCGAAGACGAACGCGAGGATGACGAGCGCGATCGGAATGGCGATGTAGAGCTCGCCGATCTGGAGGTCACGTTTGAACACTGGATCAAGATCATGCTCGATCGCGGCCTGGCCGGTGACGTAGAGCTGTGCACCCGGCACAGTGCCGGCCGCGGCACGCATCGTGCCGGTGTAGCCCTTCGCGTCGGCCGGCTCGAGATTTGACACGATACGGGCACTGACAACGGAGTCGGACAGCGGTTGCACCGATGCGACCACCCCGCTGGGAAGAACACCGGCCGCGCGGTGAGCCGCCTGGTCGACCGCGGGCACGAGCTGGCTGGCAGACCCCGGCGCGGTACGTACGACAAGCATGAAGGAACCGGTCGTCCGCTGGCCGAAACGGTCCTCAAGAATCTTCTCCGCCCGCTGGGTGTCGGTACCGGGAAGCGTGAAGCGGTTCGTCAGGAGGCCACTCAACCCGGACGCGGCCGCGCTCGACATGACGAACACAACCGCCCAGACCGCTACGACAGCCCATCGATAACGGATCATCGCGCGCGTCCAGCGTTCCATCGCAGCTACCTCGTTACCAGCGCATGCCTGGTGGCTCCCCGGTTGTCACCCGAGTGTGGACGCCGGCGGGCCGGCTCGCTCGGTGACCGTCCGCGGCACACGTCCCTTAGTGGTCGGCGCCGGAAGTTCATCCAGGGCCTGCCGGCGCCAGCCGGCGCCTCGCTTCGTTGTCGTCGGCCCCGGTAGAACACCGCTACCGGGGCCTCCTCCGCCTCGCGACGCATCCACCTGGCATCCGACAACCCCCGAAGGACTTCCAGCGCCGACCACTTAGCGCAACGCAACGATGACAGCCGCGACCGAGAGCAGGCTGCCCCTCCATAATGGGCAGTGTCAGATGATCAAAATAATTGTAAAAAACACAGAATGATGCTGGATGAGTGCCCGGCACCAGGGGAGCAACGTGGAACCGCGACCGTCGTTTCAGAATCTCTTATTTCGGCATCGGTACCCACCGAAGGCAGCCGTCGCGGGAA
>NZ_CAKJTR010000137.1:9771-14200 GCF_917627355.1 Protofrankia sp. Cj3
TGTTCGGCCTGTTCAGCCTGGCGGCGTGCGGCGGCGCGGGCGCAGGCCGGCAGGCCGCCGCTCGGGTCAGCCCGTCGGCCGGTGATTCGGCCAGTGCCGTACCCACCGCCACAGTCCGCCCCGTCGCGGTCATCCTGCATGCGTATGACTACCTGCTTACCGAAGGTCCTGAAACACGCGGCTTCGTCCGCGGCATATCTCCCAGCAGCTCTCCTGGCAGCCTGTCAACCCCGCAGATCTCCGAAACCAAGCTCGCGGCCTGCCTCGGCGTACCGGTCAGCCAGGTCCATAGCCATGCGACCGACCTGGCTGACGGCGCCTACTTCACGAGTAACGACGGGCTGACCACCATCGGCTCGGAGACGGAGATCACCTCAGCGGTCGATGTAGCCCGCGACGTGGACATCCTCTCCCGTCCACAGGCAGCGGCATGCCTTGGCCAAGCCTTCTTCCCGATGGTCCGGGAAGGGATATCGGCAGCCGGCGGGACCGCCACGCTCGACTCGGCACGCGCGCTGACCCCGCCTGCCGGTAGCGCGGGCGGGGTGCGCATGGTCATGACGGTGACCGGCGGTGGTAAACGTGTCCCAGTAACGCTCGACCTCATCTGCGTCATGTCCGGCCGCGTCGAAAGCAACATCGTGATCAGTCAGGTAGACGGCACGCCAGACCCGACAGTCGAACAGGACGCTGTCCGCCAGGTCGCCGGGAAAATCGCCCGACAGGCAGGGGTTCCCGCGTAAGAGCGCCCGAGGATAGGACTGTCCGGCTCGCGGCAACACCCAGCACAACGTACCCGCCGGCCACTAACGCGCCGTTAATGTAACGCTACGATACGCGATGGAAGTAGCGGCGGAAGTGGATTACCGAGACAGTCGGTCGTGCTCGGCTGCTGGCCGCTGATGACGTACTTGCACGGATATCCGTCAACGGCCTCCACATCCTGTTTGGATGCGCTCTTCGGGTCTGGAGACGCCGGCAGGTCCTTCTCATCGAGCTTGATCCGAATAACCGCCAGCCGTTTGGACTCCGCTACCTGGGATGCGCCGAAATCGACGCAGCCGGTCGCCCCCGGCCACGCGGTGGCCGTCGAGCTGGCTGTGTCGGCGCACTTCTCGTCCCCAGGGAAAGGCCCTCTCAGCAGCCCCCCGATGTCCTTCATGGTGGCGTCGCGCCGCTTCTTGACGATGTCAACGAACAGTTTCGCCGCATCATAGGCGAGACCGATCCGTTCATCCGGCCACAATGTCTCGGGAACCGGCATCCCGGTCGCCTTGTACATGTCGTCGAGTCTGGTGCAAAAATCCCGCAGAGACAGGCTCACGAACGCTCCGGCGCTGGCGGGAATCTGCCCCTGGAAACAGGCCTTGCCGGCGAGCAGCACGGACGCGCCTTTGGAGACGAACCGGAACACAGCCGTACTGGAATAACCCGCGGCCTGGACCACATAGCGCGACACCGAATCATCGCCGAGAACCAACTGGCCTGGGCCCAGGCAGGGCAGCATATTGTCCACGAACGCGGGAAAGTCGTCATAGCGGCCGGCGTAGAAAATCAGATCATCATTGGGATGCTGCGTCGCGCACTGCGCCCGGAACCAGTCGGCCGTGTTCCCGCCCGGCGCCCAGCCATGTGCGTCGTAGGCGAATCCGGTGGCGGGATCCGCCTGGGCCGCCCTGCGGACTTCATCCTGGATGTCGGCCACCAGGCTGGACAGGTAATAGTCGTCCGCCGGCGGCAGCCCCTGGCCGGTTGGGTCGTCGGACCCCTCCGGGTAGTACACGCTGATCCGCTTCTTCGCGTTCTTCCGCGCGTAGCTGGTGGCCAGCAGAGCCTGCCGCCGGTTGGACGGCACCATCTGGAAGTACGACAGTGGTGAGAAGCTCGGCATGCCATCCCCGGACAGGGTGGTGGCGACCACGGGCACGCCGACTCCTCCGAGGGTGGTGATGGCCCGGCCAGTCTCCGGATTGCTGCGGTCCATGCCGATGACGCCGAGCAGGTTCTCCTCGGGACGGGAGGCCAGCGACAGAAGGTGATCATTTGCCACCTCGTCGGCGTATGTCATGCCGTTGCCGCCGTTGGCGATGACGACACGCAGTGCCACTCTTGCCGGGTTCTCCGACGTGCTCGCACAGCCGCCGGGGGAGCCTTTCACCTGGTTCAGCGCCCGCTGCCAGGTCAGCAGCCCCTCAAGTTCCGCGACCTGCGCGGCTGTCCAGGAGCCATCGGTCTCCCCGGTGAGACCGGCGAAGTAGACCAACGTCACGAGCCGGTACCCGAGCTCCGCGGCCGTACGGTCGTGAAGGATCTTCGCGCACCGGTTCTGCTCGTAGATCTTTTCTTGCACGCTGCGCAGTTCAACGGCATGCGGCGACGTACCGCCGCTGGTGAACGTGTAACCGCCGTCACTGTAGCCGACGCACTGGCCGCCGACCCAGGACAGCGAGGCCGAGCCATCCGCCCGCGACCGGCAGTCAGCCGGGGTGCTGTCCCCGTTTACCTGAGCGATCGTTACACCGACCAGCGCGGCCGTGAGGATGAGCGCGAGCGGGCCGAGCACCCGCCGCCTCGCCCACGATTTCCAGCGGGGCGGCTCCGGGGGTGAGGACCCACCGGACGGGGGCGCTCCTGGGGGCAAGGAGTTACCCGATGGGGGCACGGTCGGCGGGAGTGACATCTGAGTGGCCAGCGATGGCTGGTCCGCGGCTGCGCGGATGTCGTCGTCAAGCCGGAGCGCGATACCGGAGCGGGTGGTCCACCTCGGGCCGTAGGCCTCGGCCGCGGCACGGGCAAGGTCAAGGGCGAAGGCATGCGCGGACGGCTGGCGTTCCGCCGGGTTTTTGGCCAGCATCCGCATGACGACGTCCGCCAGCGGTGCGGGCACCCCGGCCGGCGGCGGCGGGACGGTGTCGAGGTGGCGCTGCGCCAGCACATGTAATGGCAGTTTCCGGTCGAACGGCGGCGCACCGGCGAACAACTGGTAGAGCACGATCCCGAGGGCGTACAGGTCGGTGGCCGGGGTCAACCGGCCGCCCGTGATCTGTTCGGGAGCCATATAGGCCGCGGTCCCCACAACTCTGCTGGCAGTGGCCCCTGACCCGTCCACGATTTTCGCGATCCCGAAATCAGTGACCTTCAGCAGGCCGGTGACGTCGAACAATATGTTGTCCGGCTTGATGTCACGGTGCAGTACTTTCTGGCTGTGGGCGTAAGCCAGTGCCGCGGCCACCGCCAGGCCCACCGCGCAGGCGTCCTGCGGTGACATGTCCGCTGTCTGGCGGTGGGTCAGCGTCCCGCCAGCCAGCAGCTCCATGACGATCAGATGGAGATCGTCGGTTTCGACATAGTCGTAGACCTGAACGACATGAGGATGGTTCATCGCGGCGAGCAGCTGTGCCTCAGCGGCAAAATCTGCCGTTGCTCGGTCACGGGCCGCATCAAGGACCTTAATGGCCACGGGGCGGTTCAACCCGCGGTGCCGGCCGGCCAGCACCAGCCCGGAGCCGCCCGCGCCAAGCGTGGCGCCGAGGTCGTAGCCGGGGAGCGCATCGGCTACCTGAGCCTTGTCGACAATCATGATGAGAGGACTGCCACGCGTCGGAATCCGTGATTCATTGTCGCGAACCCACCCATCCCCCCGACACGATCCGTCAGCTTGGAGACTCCGGCAATAGGCCTGTCCGGCTCGCGCCGCCCAGGCGGCGCCTCGCGTCGTTGTCGTCGGTCAACGCCCAGCCCAGGGCGCCTCCCTCCGCCGCCTCGCGATCCATCCACCCGGACGCCGCTCCCTGATCGAACGCCCTATTGCCGGAGCCTCTACGTGGCATCCGGTACAGCATCGTTACATGACCCTAGCGCGACAGCCACTACCGGCCACCGGCTGGGAGCCTTGCCGGCCGGGAAACGGTTCCTGACCACGGTGCCCACGCATGGATGGCGCTGGCCATCGGCCACGCCCACCAACCACACTCAGTAGCCACGCTTGCCATCAGTGTTCAGCGTTCAGCGCCGCCGTCACGCCTGTACGCGACGCCACCGTTGTCAGTGGCGCGTCGAGCCGCTCCAGGGTTCGCGATCCATCGATCGGGCGCAAGACCACCGAGCCAGCGGTCGATCTCGGTCCGTCGCCAGACCCTCGTCCCGCCCCAGGTCGCCGTGCGGTTGACCACCGCCACTGGAACGGGCGCGCGAGGGTCGGTCCGCAACCGGTGGTCGACAGCCTGCCGGGTCACCCCGAGAGCAGCGGCGATGTCGGACGACCCCACGAACATCGGCAGCTCGGCCACGAACGCTGACGATAGCCCGCCTGTGCCCGTCAGAGACCATGATCGGACCACTCGTGGGCAAGCACCCGCCGCGCGGACGCGCTGCGCACGGATCAGGCCGCCTGCCTCCAGGACGGCTGTCCATCGGACGGTCCGACCAG
>NZ_CAKJTR010000138.1:0-13417 GCF_917627355.1 Protofrankia sp. Cj3
CCGTAGTTCTTCGTGTGTTCTGTTCGTGTCCGGTTCCGTTCGTATCCGGTTTCTTTTCGTGTCCGGTGCCGCTCCACGTGTTGCCTGAATCGGTCAACTCGCCCGAAGCCGTCGCGAACGGCCGGAACTCTGATTCGCTCTCAGCGGTCGGTTAGCTTGTAACTCGGCCCGGTGACAGGGACTCTTATCCGTAATGGATACCGCATACCGTGTGCTCAGCGCCGCCGGAGGTCCCGGTGAATCGGGGGGCCACCTTATTCCGGCGGCAGGCCCCGGCTATGGGCTGCGGGGTCCCCGTGGGGACGGGAGGCGGTGGTGAGCGCGATGACAGCGCGAGGACGGGACGAGGACGGTTATCGGCCGGATCTCCCAGCGCCCCGGTCGGGCGCGCGGGGGGAAATCGGCCAGGTTCCGGATGCCGGTGATGCCCTCGAGATCCAGCCCGGCACGGTGTTCGCGGCCGATGTCGGTGACGCGCGGCCCGTGTCTCTGCTCGGCTTGCGCATGCCCAGCCAGGACAACAACCGCGACGCGACCGTGAGCCGGCGAGCGGGCCGGTTACGGCTCGGCACGCACGACGGCGCTCCGTTCGCGGCGCCCGTCCGGTCGGCCCGGCCACGGCGGCCGGAGCCGGCGCCGGCTCCGGCCGGTTGGACCCCGGACGTCGAACTCGTCACGTTGGCCGCTGATCAGCCGGCCGCCGATCAGCCGGCCGCCGGTCCGGAAGCTGCCGATCAGGTGCTTGGGCGTTTCCCGGTGACGGTGTCGCCGGAGATCACCTGGCCCGGCGCCGGCCTGCCGGCGGCCGGGGAAGCCGGCAGCACACCCGCCACATCCGCGATCAGCTGTCTGCGGGTACATGTCGGCGGGTTCACCGGGGGCTGCGGGCGCACGGCCGCGGCCGGCCTCGGGATGGCTCTCGCCGCTTCCCGCCACGACCCGGTCATCGCGGTGGACGTGTCCGCCGAGCAGCCAGTCCGGGTACAGGACATGTTGGCGGTCTGGCATCAGGTGGTGCTGGTCGACGGACCGCCTGGCTGGAGCCAGCCGCTGTCCGCGGCGCCGTTCTCCCGGGCCGACACCCTCGTGGTCGCGGTCCGGGCCGATCTTTTCGATCTTTCGGCCGCGGATGACGTGCTGGCGGCGCTCGCCGGTGCTGAGGTTGCCGCCACCGATGCCGCCACCGACGCTGCCGGCATCACCCGGATCGGGAGCGGCGTCTCGGTGGTCGTTGTGGAGACGGTCCCGGTCCGCTGGTCCGGCCGGGCCCGCCGTCGCCTCGCCCAGCTCTCCGAACGCGCGCGGGCCGTGGTCGTGGTGCCGTTCGATCCGGCTCTGGCCGGCGACGTGTCGTTCACCTGGCCGGCTCTGCGTCGCCGTACCAGAGCGGCCTTTGGCGAACTTGCCGCCGCCGTGGAGGCCGTATCCGGCTGATCGTTCTTAGAGCGGGTGTGAGATCGGGCTTTCGATCAGTGAGCGGCTCATCCGCGCCCGATCCGGCAAGGCGGCGGAGGAAGGCGTCGGAGGTGTTGGGTGGCGACTGACGAGCCGGGGTACCCGTGCATCGCGCAGCGATGGACGGGGAGCGATGACGCGAGGGGCGTGCCCCAGCCCCGCGACGCCGCGTCCTGTGTTGCCAGGCGTTTAGGGTTGACTGGTGAAGCGGGAGCTGCTGACGCCGGCCGGACAAGGCGATCATGGCGGTGGTGACGGCGCGTTGCGCGCCGCGCTGGACGCGGGCGACGAACATGCGGTCGCGGCCGCGCTGGCCTGGGCCCGGGTCTTCGTCGCGATCGAGGCGCGCAGGACCGATGCCGACGCCGTCACCGGGGCCGACAAGACGTCTGAGATGGTTCTGGTAACGCTGCGGGTGCCCTCCGGCGCCACCGCGATCCCGGCGTTCAGCGGTGTTGACACGTTGGCCCGGTGGCGCCAGGCCGCCCGGCCGGTCGCGGTGCCCGGCCACGCCCTGTGTGCCCAGGCGGTGCGGGACGGCCACCGCGCGGTCGTGCTCGACATCGCCGGGCCGGCCATGGCCACTGTCGACGGGGAGCTGCTGAGGCGGGTCGCGGCGGTGGCTCTGGGAGAGACAGTGGCTCTGGAGGAGGCTGGCGCGCGGCTGGCCGAGCAGCCGCGCCCCCGGCGCCGGTGGTCTCGTCATCGCTCCCGCCGCCCGATGGCGGGTTGACCGGTTTCTGACGGAATATCCACCGTGGCCACTCTGATATCCGACGGTCAACTGATCGTCGCATCCGGCCCGCTCTGCTAGGCTGTCAGTCGACCGCTTGTTATCTGGCTGGTGTCTCGTAGCGGCGCCATCCTGTGGTGACAAGGCCAAGCGGAGGCTTGCCTCCCACCCGACGTCGCATGTTCGGCGGCCGGGTCGCCGGTCGGCCGAGCCGTCTGTGACGGCGTGTCGGCCGGGTGCCCAGTCTTGCTGGGTGCAGGGCTCCGCAGCGGCAGGTCATGCCCGCGCGTCGAGTCCACGGAGGGAACCACATCAGCGCAGAGTCACGTATTAACGACCGGATCAGGGTGCCCGAAGTGCGCCTGGTTGGGCCCGAAGGCGAGCAGATCGGCATCGTCGCCATCGCTGAGGCGATGCGGCTTGCGCAGGAGGCGGATCTCGATCTGGTCGAGGTCGCTCCGACGGCTCGTCCGCCGGTCTGCAAGCTCATGGACTACGGAAAGTTCAAGTACGAGTCCGACCAGAAGCGTCGGGAGGCTCGTAAGAACCAGGTCCAGACGGTCATCAAGGAAATGAAGCTCCGGCCGAAAATCGATCCGCATGACTACGAGACCAAGAAGGGTCACGTGGTCCGGTTCCTCAGGGCCGGCGACAAAGTCAAGATTACGATCATGTTCCGCGGGCGTGAGCAGTCCCGGCCCGAGCTCGGCATCCGCCTCTTGCAGCGATTGTCGACCGATGTCGCGGAGCTCGGTTACGTCGAGGCTCAGCCCAAGCAGGACGGCCGGAACATGACCATGGTGATGGCACCGCACAAGGGGTCCCGGCCCCAGCGCGCGCCAGAGCCCGCCGGCCGGGTCTGACCCAGAACACCGTTGATGATCACCACGGATTACAGGATCTCCAGATGCCCAAGATGAAGACCCACACCGGCGCGTCCAAACGGTTCAGAATCACCGGTACCGGCAAGGTGATGCGCCGCCGGACCAATCGCAATCACCTGTTGGAGCACAAGTCCAGCCGGCGTACCCGGCGGCTGTACAACGAGGTCACGCTTAGCCCGGCGGACGAAGGACGCATCAAGAAGCTGTTGGCGCGCTGACCGCCGGCCGTCCCCCCGAACCGCTCCCACCCGCTGGGAGCGGCGCGACGTAGTGCCGACAGTCACGACTGAAGGAGAGTTTCCCCCTCATGGCAAGGGTCAAGCGGGCGGTCAACGCCCAGAAGAAACGCCGGACGGTGCTAGAGCAGTCCAGCGGGTACCGGGGGCAGCGCTCTCGGCTGTACCGCAAGGCCAAGGAGCAGGTCCTGCACTCGATGGCCTACTCCTATCGGGACCGGCGGGCTCGTAAGGGTGACTTCCGGCAGCTGTGGATCGCCAGGATCAACGCCGCCGCGCGGGCGAACGGGCTGACCTACAACCGGTTCGTCCAGGGGCTGCGGCTGGCCGAGGTGGAGGTTGACCGGAAGATCCTCGCCGAGCTCGCGGTGACGGACCCGGCCGCGTTCACCGCGCTCGTCGAGGTCGCGCGTGCCGCCCTGCCACCTGCCTCACCGGCCCGTACGCCGGAGACGTCGGCGGCCTGATCGATCGCGTAGGCCGGCGCGTATCCGAATTCATGCTGGTGGTCCCGGACCCGGCTGGCCCGCGTTCGTCGCGGGTGCTCGCCGCGCGGCGCCTGCGCCGCCCGGCGGTCCGTCGTGTCCGCGGTCAGTTTCTGGTCGAGGGGCCCCAAGCGGTCACAGCGGGACTCGCGGTCGGGGCACTGCATGAGATTTTCGTGGGTTCGTCGGCGATGAGCAGGTACGCGGCACTTGTGGACGGAGCGGGGATACCGGTGCGCGTCGTGTCGGATGACGCGGTGGCATCACTGTCCGAGACGGTGACGCCTCAGGGTGTGGTCGGGCTGGCCGAGTGCCCACGCCACCTGGTCGCGGATCTCGCCCACCCCCGGCTGGTGGCGATCTGTCTTGACACACGTGATCCGGGCAACGCGGGGACGATTGTAAGATCCGCGGACGCCGCGGGCGCGGACGCCGTCGTGTTCGCCGGGTCGTCGGTGGATCCGTTCGGTGGCAAGGCCGTCCGCGCGTCCGCGGGCAGCATCTTCCACCTGCCGGTGGTGACCGATATCGATCTCGATGATGCGGTCCGCCAGCTGCGGGACCATGGTTGCCGCATCATCGCCACCACCCCGCTCGCGGCACGGGATCTCGATGCCGCGGCGGACGCGGGGGAACTCGGCGTACCCACCGCGTGGCTGTTCGGTAACGAGGCGCGCGGTCTCCCGCGGGCCGACGTGGTGTCCGCGGACGCGGTGCTCCGGGTGCCGGTGTACGGTCAGGCCGAGTCGCTGAATCTTGCGGTGGCGACTGCGATCTGCCTGTACGCGTCAGCGCGCGCACAGGCGAGGCTCGGGTCCGGCACTCAAGGCGCCGGGGGAGGTGGACGGCTGTGACGCACACGGTCACGTCGGCTCCCGACCAAGCTCGCAATCCACCGGCGGACGGAGAACCACTGTCCGGTCCCGGGCCGCGGGCGGATGGGACGCCGTACCTTGAGGTACCCGCCGTGTCGCCGGTCTCCTGGGATGATCTCCCAGACGGGATCGTGGTGGTTGACGCCACCGGCCGGGTGGAGATATTCAACGCCGCGGCCGTGAAGATCACAGGCGTCGCGGCGGCCGCCGCCGTGGGCCGTCATCTCACCGAGGTCCTGCCGTTGCTCGACGAGCGGGGCAACGACTGGTGGGAATGTTCGCGGGTGAGCCGCAACCTGCCGCGGGTGACCGGCCAGCCGGAGCGGCGGCTGACCTTCGCGGGCGCCCAGCACGAACGCGATCTTAATGTCACTGTTCGTTATGTCCGTGTCGAGGGGCGGCTGGCGCAGGTCTCGCTGTCGCTGCGGGACACCGTCAGCCGGGAGCGCCTTGAGCGTAACCGCGCCGACCTGGTGGCCACGGTCGCGCACGAACTGCGTTCCCCGCTGACGAGCGTGAAGGGGTTCACCGCCACGCTGCTGGCGAAGTGGGACAGGTTCACCGAAGAGCAGAAGAAGCTCATGCTCAACACCGTCAACACCGACGCCGACCGGGTGACCCGGCTGCTCGCCGAGGTGCTCGACGTCTCGCGGATCGACTCCGGCCGGATCCAGATGCGCAAACAGATCGTGGATCTTGATCAGACGCTGCGCCGGGTCGTCGATGGCAAGGTCGCGGCGGGAGAGGCCACCCGCGACAGGTTCGCGATGCGCACCGAAGGTACGCTGCCGGAGATGTGGTTGGACGCCGACAAGATTGAACAGGTGCTGCACAATCTCGTCGACAACGCGCTGCGCCATGGCGCGGGTACCGTCACCATTGTCATGCGCGGCACGCTGACCGGAGCCGAGGTGAGTGTGGCGGACGAGGGCGAGGGCGTGCCCGAAGCAAGCGCATCCCGGGTTTTCACGAAGTTCTGGCGAGGCGCGACCCGCGGTAACGGGACGGGCCTCGGGCTCTATATCGCCAGAGCGCTCATCGATGCGCACGGCGGTACGATCATGGTTGGGCGGGCGCCGGGCGGTGGCGCCGAGTTCCGATTTGTGGTGCCCGCCGGGGCACCCGTCTTCGCCTGAAGCGAAGCCGTGACCCGGCGGGCGCCCCGGCCCGCAGCCCGCACCCGGCCCGCGTGTCCGCCCACCTGTGGTGGACGGCGGTCGGGATCCCACCTGATGGCCGGTCCGGCCATCAATGACTTCAATGAGGATGACCAGCGTGTCACCGTCCCTACCGAGCGCTGACTCGAGCCGAGTCGATCCGAACCGAGCCGATCATCCGAACCGTGTCGATCCAGGCCGCGCGGACCCGGGCCGGGCTGACGCGGACCAGCTCGGTCCGGACCGGCTTGCCCAGCTGTGCGCGCGGGCGGCCGCGGAGATCGCCGCCGCGGGCGATCTCGACGAGCTCGCCGCCGTTCGCACGTCACAGGTTGATGGCCGGTCCGCTCCGCTGATGCTGGCGCGCCGGGTGCTCGGCGCCCTGCCACAGCCGGACCGGGCCGCGGCCGGGCGCCGGCACAACGACGCCACAGCGGCCGTCCGGGAGCTCTACGAGGCAAGACTCGCCGAACTCACCGCCGAGCGTGACGCCCGGGTCCTGGTCGAGGAGCGGGTTGACGTCACTGTCCCGGCGGGCCGCCGCCCGCTCGGGGCACGGCATCCGATCACGACGCTGTCCGATTACCTGGTCGACGTGTTCGTGGCCATGGGTTACGAGGTCGCCGAAGGGCCTGAAGTCGAGCACGACTGGTTCAACTTCGAGGCGTTGAACCTCGGCCCCGATCATCCGGCGCGAAGCTCGCACGACACCCTGTACGTCGACCCGATGGGCAGCGGGCTGCTGCTGCGCACGCACACCTCGCCGGTCCAGGTCCGCGCGCTGCTGTCTCGTCCACTGCCGGTGTATGTGGTGTGCCCAGGGCGGACGTACCGCAACGACGCGGTCGACGCGACGCACTCGCCCGTCTTCGGCCAGCTCGAGGGCCTCGCGGTCGATGAGGGCATCACCATGGCCGACCTGCGCGGCACCCTGGACGTGTTCGCCCAGGCGCTGTTCGGGTCGGGCCTGCCCACCCGGCTGCGGCCGTCCTACTTCCCGTTCACCGAGCCGTCGGCTGAGCTCGACGTCGGCTGCTTCGCCTGTCGTGGCGAACCGGACCGCCAGCCGTGCCGGGTGTGCTCCGACGAGGGCTGGATCGAGGTGGGCGGCTGCGGGATGGTCGATCCGAACGTGCTGGTCGCCTGCGGGGTCGACCCGGCCCGCTACAGCGGTTTCGCCTTCGGGATGGGGCTGGAACGCGCGGCGATGATCCGCCATGGCGTCCACGAGATCCGTGACTTCGTCGACGGGGACGTCCGGTTCGGCCGCGTGTTCGAGACGGGGAGCGGGTCATGAAGATTCCCATGTCGTGGCTCCGGGCGACCGTCGCCGGCCTGCCGTCGGCGAAAGTGGTCGCCGAGGCGCTGATCAGAGCCGGTTTCGAGGTTGAGGCCGTCGAGCCCGTCGGCCGTGACATCGCCGGTGTCGTCGTCGGTGAGGTCCGCGCGATCGAGGTCGTCGAGACCAAGAAGAAGAACGTGCGCTGGGTGACGGTCCAGGTGCCGCCGACCGGTACCCGCGGGGTGATCTGTGGAGCTTTCAACTTCGAGGTCGGTGACCGGGTGGCGGTGGCGCTGCCTGGCGCGGTGCTGCCCGGCGGCTTCACCATCACCTCGCGCAAGACCTACGGGCACCTCAGTGACGGCATGATCTGTTCGGTTCGTGAACTCGGCATCGGTGACGACCACGACGGCATCCTGGTGCTGCCGGCTGACACCCCGCTCGGCGTGGACGTTGCCGAACTGCTGGACCTCGCCGACGACGTCCTCGACATCGCCGTCACCCCGGACCGCGGTTATGGCCTGTCCGTCCGCGGGATCGCCAGGGAGGCGGCCACCGCGTTTGGACTGGCCTTCCAGGATCCGGCCGGGCCGGGCACGGACCGGCCACTGGCCGGCACCGCGGCCGGAGGGTATCCGGTCGTCGTCGAGGACACCACCGCCTGCACCCGGTATGTCGCCCGGACCGTGACCGGCGTGTCCCCGCAGGCACAGACCCCGCTGGGACTCACCCAACGTCTCGCGCTGTCGGGCATGCGGCCTGTCTCGGCACCGGTCGACGTCACCAATCTGATCATGTTGGGCCTGGGGCAGCCCCTGCATGCCTTCGACCGGGCGAAGCTGTCCGGCCCGATCGTCGTGCGCCGCGCCCGCCCCGGTGAATGGCTGGTCACCCTCGACGGGGTCAAACGTGAACTCGACCCGGCGGACCTGGTCATCGCCGACGGTTCCGGACCGGTGGCGTTGGCTGGCGTCATGGGGGGCGCGGCCACCGAGATCTCGGCTGAGACCACTGAGATCCTGATTGAGGCGGCCCATTTCGATCCGGTGGTGATCGCCCGTACGGCTCGGCGCCACCAGCTCGGTTCGGAGGCGTCACGCCGTTTCGAACGCGGCGTTGACCCGGCGCTCGCGCCGGCCGCCGCGGAGACGGCGGTCCGGATGCTCATCGAGCTCACCGGCGCCACGGCGGAGCCGGGGGCCACCGACGTCGACCACCGGCCGGATCCCGTCACGATCGCCTTCCCGCTGGCCGAGCCGGAGCGTCTGGGTGGACGTCCCTACCCGGCCGAGGTTGTCCGGCAGCGGCTGGTCGACATCGGCTGCGCAGTGGCCGCATCCACAGCGAGCGCATCCACAGTGGCCGCATCCGGCACCGGCAGCGGACCCGACGGGCCCGGGGTGCTGGCGGTCACGCCGCCATCCTGGCGCGGTGACCTGACCCGGCCCGCCGACCTCGTCGAAGAGGTCATCCGGCTGGAAGGCTACGACACAATCCCGGTGACCCTCCCGCGGCTACCGGCTGGCCGCGGCCTCACCCAGGGCCAGCGGCTGCGTCGGGCGGTCGACAGGGCACTCGCCCAGCAGGGCTACCTCGAGGTCCGCACCGTCCCGTTCGTCGGGGACGACACGCTGACCCAGCTCGGGCTTGAGGCGGACGACCCGCGGGCCGCGGCCGTCCGGGTCGCGAACCCGATCGCTGAGGATGCCGCCAACCTGCGCACCACCCTGCTGCCCGGACTGTTCGCCGCCGCCGTCCGCAACATCGGCCGGGGCCAGGGCGATCTGGCGCTGTTCGAGACTGGTCTGGTGTTCCGGGCCGTTGCCGCCGCCACGCCGCCGACCCCCGCGGTCGATCACCGTCCCAGCGAGGACGAGATCGCCGCGCTCAACGCGGCCCTGCCCGACCAGCCGAGACTGGTGGCCGTCGTTCTCACCGGCCTGCGGGAACCGGCCGGTTGGTGGGGACCGGGGCGGCCGGCGGATTGGCAGGACGCGGTCGCCGCCGCACACACCGTCGCGGGTGCTACCGGTCTGGAGCTGTCGGTGGCGGCAGACGCGATGATGCCGTGGCACCCCGGCCGGTGCGCGCGACTGACGGTGGCCGGCCCCGCGGCGGCGGATCCGGTCGTGCGCCGGGTCGTCGGGCATGCCGGTGAGCTGCATCCACGGGTGATCGCGGCCTACGGGCTGCCCGGCCGGACCTGCGCGATGGAGCTCGACCTCGACGCGCTGGTCGGGATCGCCTCGTCGCGCCCGCCGATCATGGCGTCCGCGGTGTCCACGTATCCACCCGCCGACCGCGACATCGCGCTGGTCGTCGAGGCGGGCGTCACCGTGGCCCAGGTCACCGCGGCGTTGCGGGCGGGTGCCGGTCATCTGCTGGAGGCGCTGACCCTTTTCGACGTCTACGAGGGGGTCCAGATCGGCGGCGGAAAACGTTCGCTCGCGTTTGGCCTGCGGCTGCGGGCGGGGGACCGTACCCTCACCGCGGAGGAGGCGAACGCGGCGCGGGACGCGGCGGTCGCCGAGGCCACCCGGGTAACCGGAGCGATTCTGCGCAGCTGATCTGGAGCGTCCGGCAACAGGGCGTGGATCAAGGAGCGGGGCTGGGGCGCGTGGCATCGCGAGGCGGCGGAGGGAGTCACCGGAGGTGTTGGGTGGCGACTGACGAGCCGGGGTACCCGTGCATCGCGCAGCGATGGACGGGGAGCGATGCGACGAGGTGTGTGCCCGGACCCCGCGACGCCGCGTCCCCTATTGCCGGTCCCTCTTATTTCGTTTATTCCGTTCTGGGCCGCCGCAGCCTGGTGCGGCCCAGCCGGGTGCGGCCGGAGCCGAGCAGGCGTGTCCCGACGAACGGCGCCCGGATGGCGACGAGCGGGCGGGCACCGGCTTGCCGGTCGACCGCGATGGCCAGGCGTCGGCGGGCCACGGCGGCCATGAGCTGTTCGGACCGGGCCGGCTCGTCGAGGTCGGCCCGGACGGCGCGGGCGAAGGCCATGCCGTCCGCGTACGCTCCGACGGGTGCGCGGCCGGCGGCGAAGGCGGTGAACCGGGAGCGGAAGCCGGGCAGGCAGGACAGCGCCGGCCATGCTCGGGCAACGGCATCCGCGCGCTTGTGGAGGAGCGCCGTGCGGGTCGCCGCCACGCGGCGTGGGTCGAATCCAGCGGGGATCGGCCCGTCGGCGACGAGCGCCCGTACGAGTTCGGTCTGCGTCTGGCGCAGCCGCGCACGCCCTCCGTCGCCGCCGTCGCCTCCATCGGCACCGCTGCCGCCGCGGGGAGTCCTGAGGCGTGGCATGGCGTCCGTCACCGGCCCAGCTCCTGGTAGCCCGGGGTGCCCGGCGCAGCCCGCGGCGGCAGCGGCGCTGATCGCCGCCAGCTCGCCGCCGAGTTCCCGGACGGACGGGTAATGACCATCGCGTTCAAGCATGAACGCATGTGGGCCGGGGTATCGCCGCGCCACTTCGCGGACCAGGTCGAGGACCGCGCCGGTGACAGGGTGGACGTGGGTGTCGTGGTAGAGCCCGCCGCGCATGACTCCACCGGCCACGTGGATGTAGGCGACGCGCTCCCACGGTAGCCGGTCGAGGAAGCGGCCGGGGTCGACCCCGTGGTTGACCCGGTCGGCATGCAGGTTGGCGAGGTCCAGCAGCAGAAGCGCACCGGTGCGCTCAGCGATCTCGGTGAGGAACTCGGCTTCGCTGAAGTCCGCGTCCGGCCAGTGCAGCGGCGCGGCGGGATGCTCGAGCGCGAGCGGGACGGACAGTTCGGCTGACACGGTCCGTACGTTGGCGATCAGCACGTCGAGTGCGTCGCGGGTCCGCGGCACCGCCAGCAGGTGCCCCGCTTCCAGCCCGCCGGCCCGGACGACCGCGACATGCTCGCTGACCAGTGGTGCTTGCAGCCGCTCGGCGACAGCCGCCAGGCGTGCGATCCGCCATGCCTGGAGCGGTTCGGCGCCGCCCAAGCCGAGGCCGACCCCGTGCGGCACGACCGGGACGCCGCGCCCAGCCAGCCGGTCGAGGCCGGCCGGCAGAGGCCCGCGGGCAGGCAGCGCTTCCACGATGACCTCGACGAAGGACAGGTCCGTCCGGTCGGCGATGAAGGTCGCGAGTTCTGGCCGCCACCCGATCCCCAGCCCGGATGGCGGCCCGTGGCGGTTGCGCCGCGCACTGTTCGGCGGTGCGGTGGCGGTCATCCGCCGCAGCCGCCGCCACCGCAGCCGCCACCACCGCCACACCCACTACCGCTGCTTGCGTCCCCGCCGCTTGTGTTCCCGCTGGGACGGGCCAGGCCGAGCTGGCTGGCGAGGGCCGGGTCGGTGTCCCAGAGCACGCCCGTGCCGAACAGCGCGAGGGCGAGGGCGCGTTGCCCGGGTACACCGCCGGACCGCAGATCGACGCTGTCGCGGCGGGCCGTGGACAGGGCGGCCTTTCCCCGGCGGGTGATGGCTGGGCGCTGGGCGAGAACCAGTACCGCCACCGCGGTGACGATCAGTTCGACGCAGAGGAGGCCGACCGGCTTGCCCCGGCTGGCGCCCACAGCGGCGCGGATGATCCCGATCGCCGCGAGGAGCAGCAGGGGGATCAGGGCCTGCCGACAGGCATGAGCCTGCGCCCGCGTCGGTACGAGTCCCGCGCCCTGCAGGCGAGTACGGCAGGCGGTCACGGCCGGTCCCCGTGACACCAGCGCGCTGAGCGACTCCAGCCGCAGTTCGCCCGCTCGGCGGATGGCGCCGAGCACTTCCCGCTCCAGTGGGGTGGCGTCGGGCGGCAGCGGCGCACCCGTGGTGGTCAACCCGCGCCGCGTCCGCCCTGGCCGCAGCAGGCCCAGGTCGTGCAGGTTGGTGACCGCGCACGTCACGGCCAGCCGTGGGTTTCCGCTGATCATGGCGAGTTTCGTTGGGTCCAACGGGCTGGGGCCCGCCACCGGCGTGTCCGTCGGGCCGAGGATGCGGTGGCGCATGACGATCGCCGCCAGCAGCAGGACCGCGAATCCCAGGGCGTAGAGGATGAGAAAAGAGGGGCCGCTGATGCCCCAGGTGTCGCCCGCCGCGGACGCGGTGGGTGCGCTCATGCCGTGATCCTTCCCGTCGCCCGGAACGGTGGCTGGAGCGGCCCGCGGCCGTGAGATCGTGAGGCGGGTCGGGCTCCGTCCGGTGATGCCTGACACAGCCCAGGGTCCGCCGGCGCGTGGCCGTGATGGTGCGCGAGTAGCCAACGCGACACCTGCTCAGCAGGCGGGGCGCAGGCCCGTGAGACCTATGGCAGAGCCGACCCCGGAACAGGCTCGAAGGTGAATCAGACCGACAGGTGGGCGTTCATGGCGCGGGCCTGCTCGGCAAGCTCAGGCAGTTCCACGACGGTGACACCAGCCGCGGTGAGGAGTTCGTAGCCTTGGCAGTCGGCGACGAAGAGGCTGGGTTCGCGCCAGGCGATGACCACCCGTGGGATCTTGACTTCCAGAATGAGCTGGGCGCAGGTGCGTGGCCGGGACTTGCGCTGAGAGCAGGGCTCGAGAGTGCTGTAGATCGTCGCGGTGGCCAGCCGCGGGTCGTCAGGGTCGATCTTCGCGAGGGCGGATTCCTCAGCGTGCACCGCCTCGTCGACCTCGCGGGAGAAGCCGAAGGCGATCTCCTCGTTGTTTGCGTCGACGATGACGGCGCCGACCGAGTAGGCGCCGGTGGTGGGTGGGCAGCGGTGGGCGAGGTCGATGGCCCGGGTCATCCAGCGGTGGTCGTCGAGCTGGGTCATGGAGCGGCTCGTCCTCCCTGGGGCCGGCCCCTGGCGGAGGTGGATCGGATCGCCGGTGGCGGGATGGTAGTCAGCCGGTGATGGCCGTGGGGACCTGGTCCATCGCCTGGTGGAACTCGCCTGCCTGGAGGACAGTCTGCCATCCGGCGACGGCGTCACGCGGGGACCGCAGGACTGGTGCAGTCACCGAGTGCGGCGAGGCTGTGTACCCGCTGGGCTTCGATATGGGCAGGGCTGACGAACTCGTCCCAGGGGCCGGTGTCGGGCCCGGCCCGTCGAGGATGTCGTGGGCGCGGTCGTAGAGCGTCAGGCAGGTGGCTTTCTCGCCCTGTTCCCGTGAGGACCTCGAGGACCAGATCACCGAGTTCACGATCAAACACAACAGGACCGCTCAGCCCTACCGGTGGACCTACTACGCCGACACCGAGCATGCCCACTGCCTCGAACGCCACCGAGGATGGCCCGGCCGAGGCCGGCAGTCCGGACTGGGAGCAGTGGGTGCCTCGTGTGGCCGGTGGGCTGGTGCCTGGTTGTGGGCTGGCGGGCTGGTGT